>JAPKFF010000130.1:0-4405 GCA_028821715.1 Dehalococcoidia bacterium | reverse complement strand
CGGGACCGGCTCCAGTCACAGAAGGAATCGATCAGTACATGGCCTGAAACGGTTGGATCTCTCGAATATAGATTTGAAAAACTAAGGATTGGCACCTGAATAGGATTCAGCATCCCATGTGTCGTGACTAGCATTCACCAACCCGCTTAGGATCGATAAACCTCAATGTTTATCTCCCACTCGCGATATGAGGGGCGGGCGTATACTCCCGACGTCCCGACAAAAAAACCTTTTCGATTATCGCCGACCTCGACGCCGTTTTACGCGTCGAACGACGAAGCGAGGCCAGCCCGACGAGTTCTTCTTCAACCAAACTCACTGCGAGTCAGATTGCACGTCAGAAAAGAGGCGTTCGCTCTCGAATCACCGATTCGGGACCTACTGGTTCAGATGTTTTGTGGCGAATAGTAAAACTTACACTCGCATATCGATGGCACTTCGGTGTAGCGATTTTTTTCGCGGGGACTACAGCAGTTATTTCTCTGTTCATTCCTCGGTTGCTCGGTAATGGTGTGGACGATGCTCTTTCGATAATCAAGGGTGAAACGGTATCTAGAGGCGAAATCGAATCGTTGTTGTTGAGAACAGCGCTTTTGGTGATTGTGGTATCAGGATTACGTGGAATCACCGGTTTCGCTCAGATGTTTCTTGGGGAAACGTTGAGCCAACGCGTATCCAATCGCTTGCGAATGCTGTATTTCGACAAACTTCAGGTGCTTAGCTTCAGTTTCCACGATCGTGTTCACACTGGGCAACTAATGTCTCGTGGACTCTCCGATATAGAAGGCGTCCGCATGTTTGTGCAGTCAGGACTAGTGAGTGTAGTCAGAGTTGTGGTCGTATTGATTGCCGCCGGCATATTTATGGTGCAGATCGACTTGCAACTAGCGCTGTTAAGTCTCAGTTTCGTGCCATTTATGGTTTACCGGAGTGCAAGTCTGCGTCTCCAATTACGAATCACGTGGCGAAAGATACAAGATGCACTCGGGGATCTGACCACGACCATGCAAGAAAACCTTGCAGGGGTGAGAGTCGTTAGGGCGTTCTCGGCTCAAAAATATGAAGAGTCGAAGTTTGAAGTAACTGCTCGGGAAGTGGTTGGTCTACGAATGAGTGCCGCTCGAAATCACGCCCGGGGCGGTGGATCTATTTCGTTTACCTTCCTCATCGCTTGGGCTATCGTTTTGTGGGTGGGCGGCGAGAAGGTAATTAGCGGTGATCTGACAGAAGGACAGCTAACGCAATTCTTCTTCTATCTCGCACTTCTACGCTTTCCAGTTCGAATGCTCATTGGGATTGTTAACTCAACCGCGCGTGCTTCTTCTGCTGGCGGAAGGATTTTTGAGGTTCTCGATATACCTTCGGAGATCGCAAACGACTCAGATGCAATCCCATTAGTAATCACCAATGGCGTTTTGCGGTTCGATAATGTTTCATTTAGCTATGGCGATGCTCCAGCTCTCAGCGGAATTAGTTTCGAGGCTAGGAAAGACCACACCATCGGTATCGTCGGCGCCCCCGGAAGTGGTAAAAGTTCGATTGCCAACCTTATTCCACGGTTTTATGACCCGACGTCTGGCACTGTTTCGATTGACGGAATTGATCTTAAATATGCGACGACCCTTTCGGTTAGGCAGGCTATTGGACTTGTTGAGCAAGATCCATTCCTGTTTGACGGAACGATTAGGAACAATATTCGCTACGGCGATGTAAATGCGTCAGATGAAAAGGTTGAGGCCGCCGCGAGGATTGCCCAAATACATGATTTCATCGCCGGTCTGCCTTTGGGCTACGACACTGAGCTAGGTGAACGTGGTGTTGGTTTATCGGGCGGGCAACAACAGCGAGTGGCAATCGCACGAACCCTTTTAACTGATTCGCCATTTTTGGTGCTAGATGACTCGACATCGTCAGTAGATGCTGGAACTGACGCACGTATCCGTCAGGCCCTCAAGGATCTAACTGAGAGTCAGACTACGATCATCATTGCCCACCGGCTTGGTTCGCTGCAGCACGCCGATGAAATTCTGTTGCTCGAAGATGGCCAAATAATCGAACGGGGTAATCACGACGAGTTGTTAGCCCAAAATGGTCACTATAAACAACTATGGGATCTTCAGCAGGGTCGTGGTGTGGAGGAGAGCGAATAATGGCTACTTCTTCAAGCAAAAATCCGCGAACACAACAACCAAAGCGACAAAGGCCAGCGAACGCTAAAGAAGAACACTCGAATCTGAACGAGTCTGATGAGGAGATGTTCGCACAGCTCGACAGTACAGTTTTCAAGCGATTTTTCTACTACGCTTCACCGTACAAAAAAGAGATGCTCGTAGCCACGTTAGCGGTAATCGGTTTTACGTTGGCAAATCTTGCTGTACCTCTGCTTGTCAAATTTGGCATCGACAGCGCTATTGGGAATGAAAATTCAAACCTCCTGAGAATAATTGCCATTTCAATGGTCGGAGTCGCTGCGGCCTACTGGTTCACGCACTACTTGCAGAACGTGCTGATAACAAGAGTCGCTCTTACGGTGCTTTATGACATCCGAGCCGACATGTTTCTTCAACTCCAACGGTTGGCGCTGTCGTTCTCTGATAAAACTCCAATCGGTGCGCTGATGGCGAGAATGTTCGGGGATGTGGGAGCACTCCAAGAAATGCTCGAATCTTCGATTGAAATCATTGGTGACCTGCTGACTCTGGTCGGTATCGTCGTGATTTTGCTTTTGCTAGATTTCCAACTAGCGCTGTTCACTCTTGCAATTGTTCCAGCGTTATTCCTGATTCGTGTGATTTGGCAACCATTCGCTAGACGCGCATTTTTGAGAATGCGTCGAAACTCATCGATAGTAGGTGTGTATCTCGATCAAAACGTAACTGGTATCCGTGTTGTTCAAGCGCTTAACAGGCAAAAAGAAAATACCGGAATAATGGGCGGTAAAATAAGTACTTTCTTCTGGTCATCAGTGCGTGCATCGCGACTCGGTGGAGTGCTTATGCCTACGGTCGAATTGATGACCGGTACTGCTTTGGCGATCGTATTGATTGTTGGGGGCGGACGAGTACTTAGCGAATCGATCGAAATCGGCACGATGGTTGCATTCTTGCTTTACGTCCAAAGATTCTTCGAACCTATTCGCACTTTGACTATGCACTACGCTGCACTGCAACGAGCCGTTGCTTCAGGTCACCGTATATTCGAGTTACTGGATATTCCGCTCGATATCTCCGATAAACCAGATGCCAAATCAATAGGTGATGTGGATGGAAGGGTCGAGTTCAAAAATGTCACGTTCGGCTATGACGCTGAACTGCCGATTCTGCACAATATTAGTTTCGTGGCTGAACCCGGCCAGACAATAGCTTTAGTCGGCCCCACCGGATCAGGCAAAACTTCGATCACGGCACTAGCTCACAGATTTTATGACGTGCAAGAAGGATCTATTTCAATAGATGGGCAAGATATCCGAAATGTAACTCAGGAGTCGATCGGACGTGTGATGGGCATGGTTTTACAAGAACCATTCCTGTTCTCAAAATCTGTCTTGGAGAACGTCCGTTACAACACCGACAATGCAACCCGTGAAGACGTCGTGTCTGCTTGTAAGATCATCGGTGCGCACGACTTTGTGATGCAACTCGACGACGGCTATGACACGACTCTAGAGCAGCGTGGCTCGAACCTGTCTGTCGGGCAGCGTCAACTGTTGAGCTTTGCTAGGGCTTTGGTCGCTGATCCAAAAATACTTGTATTGGACGAAGCAACTGCGAATATCGACAGTTACACCGAACGAATTATTCAGGATGCACTGAAGAAGCTGCTTGCGGGTCGTACAGCATTGGTTATCGCTCATCGACTCTCGACGATTCGGAACTCGAACGAAATAATCGTCGTGCAAAATGGCGAGATCATCGAAAAAGGTACTCACGATGAGTTAGTTTACGCAACCGGGCTCTATGCTCAACTGTGGGAAACGAACTACACGTCGTTCGATGACATAGCGGACAATGCTGACGACATGACTAGTGCTCCGGTTAGCAGTACCTAATCGCAATCGTTCGTGTGCAAGCCGATCACGGCCTATGTCTTCGAAACCAATGGCATTAGAAGCCGTGACGGTTTTTCCGAATTGTGGAACACGGTCTGCTTGGCGATCTTCAGTTCGGCATCAGACCAGAAATCTTTACCAGTGTTGTGATTTCTATCGAAGTTAGGGAAGTCGGAGCTCGACACATCAAGCCGCAGACTTTGTCCCGGCTGTAATTCGATTCCTACTGGGTTCAGTTTAATCGTGTACTTATATGGAATGTTTGGCTCCAACAGTATTTCTTCATCGAATCCATCACGGTATCTAGCTCGCATAACTCCGTAAGTGAGATTTACTGCCAGTCCGCTCTTTTCTACG
>JAPKFF010000030.1:0-20015 GCA_028821715.1 Dehalococcoidia bacterium | reverse complement strand
TCGCCTTAATCCAGTATTCAAGACATTCCCACATATTTTCTCGGGATGTGTCGTACTCAGCCAATAGCGCTTGAGTTTCGTCGGAGATGTCCAGGATTGAACTCTGATCGCCAGCTGCGCTATCCCACGCCGTAACGTCGGTACCACCGCGAATCTGGCTTCCACCAGAACGCCAAACTGAATTGGGCATCCAGTTGTAAGCGAGAATCGGAATTCCGGCTCTACCCATGTCGGTAATTTCGGCAGCCAATAGATCGATAAGTTCATCACGCATCGGACCGCCGAAGGCAATATCGTAGAACTTAGGAGTTGAAATGAATCCGTTTTCGCAGCCGGAGACTGTGAGTTCGTACGATTCAATTCGTTCTCTGAACGTCACATAATCTTCGTAGGTGTTCCGTTCTTTGCCATGCGGCACGTCGCTTGCCGGAAGCACGTCGACACCCGGGCCGCCGTAGAAAATAATATTTTTCACGCCGAGCTGTACAGATGTTTGTAGTACTTCGTCGGTGGCGTTTCTAATTGCCCAAGCGTTCTTCATCCCGTCATGCCCCACTGCTGCTATTTGCTTGATTGCACTGAACGTGCGATTGTCGGTCATAATGGCTAATCAATGATCAATCGCGGATCCGCATCGAACATTACGCCATTATTTTTGTATGACACCGGTCATGTTGCTCAATTCCCAACAATCAGGGAAATGGATTTCTTGAACTGCCCCCCTGCCTTAACTACGAAAAACGTCAGCAACATCGTGTGATTTATCACAATCCAATCGAGTCAATATTGGCAGTTGAAACGACCAATATCTGAGTAGAAGTTGACATATCCTGCTGACACCAAGGATTGACAGTACCTCTACGTCTAGTGGTAGGGTGCATTACACACCACTAAATGTGGGGTTGGGCTGTGTCCGCAGCTGCAAGGTGGCGTGTTCAACAATTTGTTTTACACCCTGCTCCGTCAACTGGCCTCAGATCGCAAGATTTTATCCAGACGGATCTAGTACCTCGCGGCTGTTCGGAATTACTTGACAAGGCACATTTCAGGCAATGCATTGTCCCTTCTGTGGAAACAATGAATCACGCGTAATTGACTCGCGTGAGGCGCCTGATGGCGTGCGACGTAGGCGTGAATGCATAAGGTGCGAACTACGGTTCACCACTTACGAACGAGTGCATTCATTGCCGTTGATGATCGCTAAGCGGGATGGCCGCCGTGAAGCGTTCTCGCCCGATAAGCTGGAGCGGTCGTTACAGACAGCTTGTGCCAAGAGGCCCTTGGAGGTTGGCGCCATTTCGAAGATGGTTGTCGATATAGAAAACGAGTTGCACAAACTCTCGAAAGCTGAAGTGGAAGCGAGAGTTCTCGGAGAAATGTGCGTGGAACGTCTAAAAGTTCTCGATCGAGTCGCATATATAAGGTTCGCCTCGGTATATCGAGATTTCCAAGACGTCGATTCCTTTACTAAAGAGGTAGAGGCACTGACCGATACTAAACCCGATGGCCCTGGGTCAAAAAGCCAATTACGGCTTATAGACGATGATGTCCCCCGGCTATCTCAAAGAGGCCGCCGCCGGAGTGTTAGACAGAGCTAATCCCACTCTCCAACACTCCAGGCTCATCGGCGGCAGTTACAGCAGAACTGCCAGAGTTGGCGACGACGACATAACCACATAGACGCACGAAAAGAAGATAGATGACAACTACGCAGGACACACACATGAGCACGAACGGCACTACCCCAACGGAAGAATTCACACCAGCGGTGATTTCAGACAACGCACGTGTGGTTCTGGATAAACGCTATTTGCAAAAGAATGACGCAGGCGACATTATCGAAGACCCAGAACGCATGTTCCGCCGTGTCGCTAAGGCTCTCGCTGAACCAGAGTTCAAGTACGAAAAGACTCCAGACGAAGTTGCTGCGATTGAAGAGAACTTCTTCCAGATGATGGCAAGCCTCGAGTACCTTCCTAACTCGCCAACAATGATGAACGCTGGCACAGGTGCAGGAACTCTTTCAGCATGTTTCGTACTTCCGCTTACAGACAGCATGGAAGGCATAATGGGTGCAGCTCACGATGCTGCAATGGTTCAGAAATTTGGTGGCGGAACTGGTTTCGCACTTTCAGAACTACGTCCCACCGGTGCAGGCATCGCAACGACTCACGGCAGGGCATGTGGTCCTATCCAAGTACTGCGCCATCTTTCTTCGGTTTCAACTCTGGTAACTCAGGGTGGCAAGCGAGACGGTGCAAACATGGCGGTGATGGATGTTCACCACCCAGATATTCTCGAATTCATCGAGTGCAAACAGGTTGAAGGTGAAATCCACAACTTCAACATCTCTGTCGGCGCATCTGACGAGTTCATGCAGGCCGTAAAGGACAACGCAACGTACGCGTTGCGTGCGCTGCGAGACCCTTCCGATCTTGATAGTGGAATGGTCGAGGTTGAACGGCTCCAGGCTCGTGACGTCTTCAGCAAGATCGTATACGGCGCTTGGAGAAACGGTGAGCCAGGAATGATCTTCCTAGATGAAGTAAACCGGAACAGCCCAGTTCTTCACCTTGGACGAATCACTGCCACAAACCCATGTGGTGAGCAGCCGCTTCTTCCGAACGAATCTTGCAACCTAGGTTCGATCGACGTTGCGAAGTTCCTAGAATCTGACGAAGCCGGCATGACCGACCTCAACTGGGATCGACTTGGTGAGACGGTCCGAACTGCAACTCGCATGCTCGACAACGTTATCGACGCCAATAAGTATGCAGTCGAGGACATCGAGACGATGACTCAGTCGACTCGTAAGCTCGGTCTTGGCCTGATGGGCTTCGCCGACATGCTTGTTCAGCTCGGCATTCCTTACGACACCGAAGAGGCCGTTGAACTTGGTCGCAAGTTGATGGCGTTCATTCGCGACAACGCAGACCAAGAGTCGCTGGCGATGGCTGAAGAGCGCGGAGCGTTCCCTGCTTGGCACGACTCAGAAGCAGCGAAGCGAGGTGACAAGCCTTACCGCAACGCCTGCCGACTAACGGTTGCGCCTACTGGAACAATCTCGATGATCGCTAACGCGTCCAGCGGTATCGAGCCAATATTCGCACTCGCGTTCCGCAAGCAGAACATCCTTGAAGGCAAGACCCTGTTCTATGTCGACAAGAACTTTGAACGAATTTCAAAGGAACGTGGGTTCTACAGTGAAGACTTGTTGGAGTTCCTTTCCGATGGTGGTTCACTGCAAGAACGTGACGATGTGCCAGCTGACATCAAACGACTGTTCCACGTTGCTTCCGACATTTCGCCTCGTGACCACGTGATGATGCAGGCTGCTTTCCAAGAAGCTACCGACGCTGGAATTTCCAAGACGGTCAACTTCCCTAACGAAGCGACTGTTGAAGATGTTGAAGATGCGTACTTGCTTGCGTGGGAAACTGCCTGCAAGGGAATCACTGTCTACAGAGCTGGTTCACGTGAAAAGGAAGTGCTCACTGCCGGTACAACCGACAGCGCTAAGAGTGACGACGCTTCGACTTTCGAGCCTCAGGGTATTCCGCAGTACATCACTCCAGCCGAACGACCTGCAATGCTCAATGGAATTACACGTCGGGTACGTACAGGTCGTGGAAACCTGTTCGTCACAGTCAACATGTCTAACGACAACCGCCCGTTCGAAGTGTTCGCTACCCACGGTAAGGCCGGTGGTAACGATGCTGCGATGGCTGAAGCCGTTTCTCGAATGGCTTCGCTTTCACTTCGATCAGGTATCGACCCTGTCGATGTATCTGAGCAGCTTCGTGGTATCACCGATGTTCCTGCATGGGACGAAGGCGAAATGATTCGATCGGTTCCGGATGCAATCGCATCTGTGCTCGACCGTATCAACAACGAAGCCGCAGCTATGCCTACTCAAGAGCAACTCGGTGAAGCCGAGTCCAGTCAGTCTGGCATGTTCAACCGTCCGTCACCAGTTGAGATTGGTTTGCCCACAGCTCAGGCGGTTCCGATGATGGGACAGGAGCAAAAGGTTGCCGTTCCGGTTGGTGCAATGACGGGCGAGCTTTGTCCTGAATGCTCATCAACGGTCGCTCACGTAGAAGGCTGCTTGAAGTGCTTCTCGTGCGGCTACAGCAAGTGCTAAATACTTAGTTTTCGAATTGCTAAAAGTGCCGAGCGGGGTATCCTGCTCGGCACTTTTTCGTTAACGTTCCTAAGCACTATCCATCTTCCACCACTTTTATTTGGCAAAATCTCCATGAAAGACAAACCTCTTCTCGCAGTGACCATCGGCGATCCTTCAGGAATCGGACCCGAAGTAGTAGTCAAAGCACTTCAGGATCGATCGATGTACGCCATCATGCGACCCGTACTTGTCGGAACCGTTGGCGTTGTGCAAAAAGCGATCGATGAGATCAAATCTTCTGACACCGTTATCGGAGTCGATAAAGCAGCCGACGCCAAGTGCGAGCCGGGAACAATCGAAGTCATCTCCCCTGCCGATTGGGAAGGCACTGAGTTTCCCGTAGGCAAGCACGACGCCGGATCGGGAACTGCAAGCCATCTCTGGGTAGAAGAAGCCGCAAAGATGTGTATAGCTGGCGATGTTGAGGGCATGGTCACCGCCCCGGTCAACAAAGAGTCGTGGTTCATGGGCGGCAGCAAAGACACCGGGCACATGGAAGTGTTCCGGCGCCTATCGGGATCGAGCTACGTTGCGACGATGCTCGTTAGTGGTCAGATGCGATGCATGCATTTATCTACCCACATGTCGTTAAGTGAAGCGGTGAAGTATGTAACCACCAAGAACATCATGACGGCAATCCGTCTTACTCAAAAGATGTTTAAAGCGTGGGGATTTGATAACCCTCGAATCGCCATCGCCGGATTAAACCCGCACGCTTCTGACAACGGGCTTATCGGCAGCGAGGAAGCTGATGAGATCACTCCGGCCATTGCACAGGCGATAGCAGAGGGTATCGATGCCAGCGGTCCGCATCCTGCCGATACGGTGTTCAACAGTGCTTCAGCGGGCAAGTACGACGTAGTAGTCGTGATGTACCACGATCAAGGGCACATCCCTATTAAGGTGTACGGCGTTGAAGAGTCCGTAACCGTGAATCTCGGGCTTCCGTTCTTGCGAACATCCGTGGACCACGGAACCGCTTTCGACATTGCTGGAACAGGAATTGCTAGCGAGATCAGCATGATCGAGGCTTTGAAGCTGGGCGCTTCACTTGCATCGAAAAAAGGTCTGTCGGCGTAGGTACAAGAACGGCGAGACACTAAAAGTTAGTACGAACTTCGCGGGCTATCTACGCAAAGTCGTACGTATAATTGAGACTCAAGCTGGATACTCTCAGTCTTTCGGGAACCGAATTGAGAGCAAGAGAAAACTTTCGAATATGCGAATTGCATTCATAGGTGGCGGAGTGATGGCACAGGCCATCATCTCTGGAGTTAAAGATGCAGGCCTTGGTGCCAGCATCATCGTCGGCGAACCTTTCGAGGTTCGACGTAAGCCGTTGGTCCACGATCTCGGCGTAGAGGCGACTGCGAGCAACAAGGAAGCCGTGACTGGCGCCGATATCATCGTGCTTGCGGTGAAACCTCAGCAGCTCGATTCTGTAGCCGCAGAACTCAAGGGCGTGCTTAAATCACAGCAAACGATCGTGTCGATCATGGCAGGAGTGAAGATGCATTCGATCGGCTTGAAGCTCGGCCACACCAAGCTAATTCGAGTTATGCCGAACACACCTGCTCAGATTCGTAAGGGAATCTCGGCGTGGCATGCTTCTGACGAAGTCGATCAGACAACTCTCGACTTTGTATCCAGCATGCTTCAAGCCATCGGCGATGAGCTGAAGTTCAGTGACGAAAAGAATATTGATATCGCTACGGCGCTTAGCGGAAGTGGACCTGGCTACGTTTTCGTGATGATGGAAGCGCTTGCCGATGCCGGTGTTGAACTTGGACTTCCGGTTCACGTAGCACGTCATTTGGCTTCGCAAACAGTGCTCGGCAGTGCTGCTCTTCAACGCGAGTCGGGCAAACACCCTGCGGAACTTCGCAATATGGTTACCTCACCAGGCGGCACGACGGCTGCTGGCTTGGCTGCACTTGAAAACGGTGGCTTTAGGTCGACTATCGCCGATGCTGTTCGTTCTGCTTACGAACGTGGTGAAGAACTGGCGAGTGGCAAATGAGTGATGGACTACTTGGATACATAGGCTGGCTGCTTCAAATGTTTGGGTATGTAATTTTCGCCAGAGCTATGTCATCGTGGTTTCCCAACGCGCGTCGCCACCCAATTGTTCAATTGCTGTACCAAATCACTGATCCAGTAATGATTCCCGCGTCCAGACTGATTCCACGAATCGGCATGATCGATATCAGTCCGATGGTAGTACTTCTTACACTGTTCTACGTGTCGGATAAACTTAAAGGCGGCTGAAGCCGAGTTCTAAGTTCGTCGCCCGTTAGTCCTTCAACTTCGATGATCTTATTGCGTGCTGTCTCGCCCGAAACCAAGGTGACACTACTTTTGCGTACGCCTAGTGTCTTGGCGAGTAACTGAACCAGTGCTTCGTTGGCAGCATCGTCAACAGGTGGAGCCTTCACTCGCACGCGTAACGCACCCAGTTCATTTAACCCCAGAATTTCGTCACGAGAAGCACGGGGTTGAACTCGCACAGTGATTCGCTGTGCGTTCATAGCCATATTGCTACCTAATGTCCTTCAACGTTACTTCACCGGCCGACACTGTCCAGTCGCGTCCATTTTCGTCGCGCACGATCAAACGTCCGACTAAATCAACATCGTGGGCAATCCCGATCAGCTCTGGCGAACTGCCCGTCTTACCGCCAAGCACCGTAACTTCCTTTCCTAGAGTCATTAGCCGCTCTCGCCATTCCGGAAGCACCGTGCCACCCGCAATGATGGCTCTGTAGTGATTATCGAGAGACTGCATGAGCATCTCGAACACTTCAAGACGATCAAGCTGTCGACCAAGTTCAGCAGAGAGGCTTGTAGAGTTGGGGGGCATTCCGGAAGATGATTCTGGGTCGAAATTTATGTTCAAACCAATTCCGATCACAGCTGTGATTCGATCTACCCCAGCTTCAGGTGAATCCGAATCAAGTGCATAATCGCCGCCAGCAAGCTCTGGGCCAGTTTTTGATTCAGCGATCACTCCAGCGAGCTTCTTTCCTTCCACTTGGATATCGTTAGGCCATTTGATGTCAACAACAACCCCAAACTCCTCAGCCACATTCGCCACAGCCAGCGCCGCAAGCATCAGCAACTCGCCTGCTAACGCAACCCGGGGTCGGAGTAGTACGGAGCAAAGAATATCTTCTGCCTGCCTAGATACCCAGGAGCGATCGTACCGTCCACGACCTGCCGATTGGTGATCAGCGATTATAACCGTTCCATCCGGTGCGCCTTCAGATGCAAGTTCCCATGCAACGTCCATTGTCGACGTCGTTGATTCGAGGTGAGAAACCCTATTACCGATTATCGAAAGTGAATTGGCAAAATTTTCGAAGTTCTCGTTCATTTTGGTTTGAAATGCCCATGCGAAATTACGCTGGAGTTTTATTAGAGGCAGGTTGCAATTGTGTGTGGACACACACGCCTACTCGTTGTTAGCAACATGTATCGCTGCTAGGCGCAAGGCTACGGTACTAAGCGTCAGGTGTGAATAACGAAATAAGCATGTAAAGGTCTTCAATATGATGTCGACTGGCCCGGGCGTCACGAACGTGCAACTAAGGTCACATAAAAGATAAACAAGGAGAATCATGGCCCAGCGATCTAAAAAGGCTCTCTGTTTTCAAACTTAAGCTCGCTCACAACCGACAATGTATCGGCTGAGCATACGTGGCGACAGGCATCGCTCCTTCGAGAGCTCTAAACTAACTTCAAATCACAAGGGAGCTTAATTAGTTACTAGTTTTAAAAAGACAACGCATGGTGATAGTGACATCTCGAAGTGCATTGGCCTATGTCGACCATTTCGAATTTAAATCTGCCAACTTCCGACAATACGTCGGCAGAAGCGGCATGGGTAGACGCACATTCTGAATCTGATTTAAGACTCCTGCAGGCAGATTTAACCCTGACTAAAGCGGAGAAAACTAGGTCAGGCGCGGTCGAATGGGTTTCGTCCATGGAAAAAGAAATTCAAATACGCCTCTCAGATGCTAAACACAAGAGAAAGAACTGACGGACATATGCAGCAAAACTCGAGTCGATGGCTCGTGACGATTCGGATGTTCTGATGGATCAGACCCGATCCGATGCCTAGGAATTGGCTACTCGTATGCGACCGGATTCAACCGAAGACATTCGCAAGATTCTCGCTTATCGAGGTAGGCCCCGCTGCTGCCGAAGATGAGTTAGAAGCACAGTGGTTGCTTACCTATACCGCACGAATTACTGCATTATCATCGAGCCTAACCGCTCAATTTCTACAGGCAGAACCTGTTGAGTTCACTGATGTACCAGCAAAGAATAGAACTTTAACCAAAAAGCGGGATTCTCGATCTACGGCAGCACTTAAGACTGCATAAGTTCTAACTAATAATTAGATATTTCAAACCCGAGTATTTTTCCTCGGGTCTTCTGTGAGTCACGAATATTGAGCATGCAACCGGTTGCACCAACCGCTCCCGCAGCTACACTGCCGTTCAGCGAATTTTCCAAAAGCGAACACGGTGATAACTCGATGCTGAAAGCCACGACCGAAACTCTCTACTACGAACACTCAGCCAGCAACCCAGTCACCATGACTGTGAAGGCGAACGAATGGTTCGAAGTCGAAACTCAGATGAACCGCGGGCCTGACTCAGATCGGGTTCCCGACGATATTCGCGAACTGTACAACCAATATCGATCCGATAGCCAACCCAACGATCGTGGCAACCCCGCATCGGGTTGCATCTACGTCGAGGGAGCAAAGCCAGGAGATTTATTGACTGTCGAAATAGGTGAAATAAAGGTTCATCCAGTTGGCTGGACTCGATACGGAGGGTCGACAGGCGCCATGCCTGGTTACCTCGGACCGTCAAACATCGGAGAACAGTTCCGTATATGCCGAATCGAAAAAGACGAAGTTATCTGGAACGACAAGTTGCGATTCCCGGTTGAACCGATGATGGGCGTGATTGGCGTGGCTCCTGAACGTGAAGCACGCCACAACGGTTGGGCTGGCGAATGGGGTGGAAACTTCGATATTCAAGAAGTTACCAATGGTGCAAAGCTAAGCATTCCAGTCAACCACGAAGGCGCCCTACTACACGTCGGAGATATGCATGCGCGCCAAGGCGATGGAGAAATCTGCGGCGGCGGCGGTATTGAAACCGGCGGCATTGTAACGCTCAGAGTATCGCTCGGCGAGAAGCCAGCAGAGATGATTTGGCCGCGGATAGAGAACCATGAATACATCATGACCACCGCTTGCGAGAAGCCAGCGGAAGACGCTTTCCGAATCGCCCTGTCGGAAATGATTCTTTGGCTCGAAGCTAGCTATGGCATGAGCCAAGGCGAGGCGTATATATTCCTGTCACAGTGTTTAGAAGCGCGAGTTACCCAGTTCGTAAACCCTAGCTACACGTACATTGCGAAGGTAGCTAAGAAGTACTTGGTTTAGATTGCCTCATCAAATCAAAGCCGTTTTATTCGATGTTGGGGGACCTCTCGACACCGAAACAATCATGGATAGACAGATCGATGAACAGATCACCGCATCGTTCAGGGCCAACGGAGTCGCTATTTCCACTGAGAAATACCAGGCTGTAAATCGGTGGGCGATCGACGTTTTTGCAGCCAAAACCTATCACTCGATCATATGGAAGATCGCTCAAGGCGATATGGAGCTGATTGAGCGAGTTGAGTCGGAGCTAATAGACACGGTGCCGCAGCGAAATGAATCGCGAGGAGACTTCGAGCTTCGAGAAGGAATGCCAGAGCTGCTCGCTGAGCTTTCAGATGAAGGGATGTTGCTGGGTCTGGCAGCGAACCAGCCGGTGGATACTGTCACGAAAATGGAACGTCTCGGCATCGCACAGTACTTCACGTACCGGGAAGTCTCAGGTTCGATCAATCTGCGAAAACCCGACCCAAGGCTGCTGCTACATGCATGCAAAGGTCTTGGGGTCGAACAGCAGGAGGTGATAATGATTGGCGATAGGATCGACAACGATATCGTGCCAGCTCGAATGCTTGGCATGGCCGCTATACGCTTTGTAAGTGGTCGGCACTCAGAGCAGCAACCTCGTTCGTGGCATGAAGCACCTCATGCCGATGTTCACAGCGTTAAGGATCTTGGAAACGCTATCCGCCGCTTCGTTGCGAACCCGCCAAACGTTTATGGGGACAATGGACCTGAGTAGACCAATTCTGTTAGTTGGCACCGGATGCGAAAATCATCAAATAGAAAAGGCCTCGGAAGTTATCCGAGGCCTTTTCTATTTACTCAAGACACCATAAGCACATTTGTGATCAGACTTCCTGCCTCAGGCTTAAACATGCTCTATGACGAGAATGTGAACCGGCGAGTCGATACAGAAGGCACCGACGACGAAGTTCTGTGGCCACAGGCGCCCAGAACGCCTTCAGATACTGCTTTTATTCGACGGGATCATATAGCTCACTGACTGCAAATTCACCGGTGTATTAGCTCGCGAACTATTAGCTGCACAGATACAATTTTTGCACTCGGTTCGAGTAAGGTAATTTTCAAAGGTGAAACTTCGATGAATCACGAACGTTCTACACGTCTTTTCGAAAAGGCTAAAGAACTAGTCGCAGGTGGCGTATCTAGTCAGATCAGGGTTAATGAACCGGCAAGCACGCCCTTGTTTTTCACCCACGCCAAGGGTTCAAAAATGTGGGATGTCGATGGCAATGAGTACATCGACTACATTCAGGGAATGGGGCCCAACCTATTTGGTCACTCGCCAGACTTCATTAACGAGCAGGTTAAAAAAGATATGGAGAAAGGCTACGTCTTCTCCGCTCAGTTCGAGCAGGAGCTAGACGTCGCCGAGATGGTTTTGGATATGATCCCGATGCCTGACGCGACAGTTCGCTTCGCGTCTTCGGGAACTGAAATCGATCAGTTGCTGTTCCGCACCATGCGCGGTTTCACTGGGCGACCGAAGATTCTCAAGTTTGAAGGCCACTACCACGGTTGGATGGACTCCGTTAACTGGAGCGTCCACCCTCCGCTAGACCAAGCCGGCCCGGAAGATGCACCTGTAGCTGTTGGTGAATCTGAAGGAATGGATCAGGCAACCGCCGATAGTCTGGTGATATCGCAGTGGAACGATCTTGAAAAACTAGAGATTATCTTCAAGAAGCACGGCCATGAAATCGCCGGTGTCATCATGGAGCCGATCCTCGCCAACACCAACTGCATTGTGCCTAACACTGATTTTTTGGAAGGTCTCCAAAGACTTTGCAAGGAAAACGGCTCTCTCCTAGCGTTCGATGAAGTCATTACAGGCTTCCGCGTTGCCCGTGGAGGAGCCCAAGAGTACTTAGGCGTTATCCCAGATTTGGCAACTTACGCGAAGTCGATGGCTGGCGGATTTCCCGTAGCCATGATCGCTGGTCGTCGGGACATTATGGCCCTCATTGGAGACGGCACCGTCTACCACGGCGGTAGCTTCAACTCAAATGTAATGTCGATCTCAGCGACGTATGCTTCATTGAAATATATCAACGATCAGGGTGATGCGTTCTACGACGATTTGAATGGCAAAGGTCTACGCCTAATGGAAGAACTTAGTGATCTCGCAAAATCGCTAGAGTCCGACTTACATGTACAAGGCGTTGGCTCGGTATTCGCTATATCGTTCACCACTAAACAAGAAATAACGAATTGGCGAGACCACGCGAGAAACTGTGACGACGCTAAGTATTCTCGGTTCGCCAAAGCGATGCTAAAGCAAGGCATTCGACTATCGTCAAATGGTCGGATTCACCTTTCTTCAGCACATACAGACGAAGACATAGATAAGACTGTCGCTGCGGTCGCCGCCGTACTGCCGAATTTGTAGAGGTATCCAACTCTGCGACGGTAACACAAGCGGTTTCGACGCAGAGTGACCGGATACTTTCTGGTAGAGCGAGTGGCTCTAACCGGGACAGGAGTAGCAAAACTTGCAGTGGAGTTCTGCCGTATCAGACTCGCCTTCTTTCACGGAGGCGGTCACCCAGGCATCTGAGCAAATTCTCGCTAATTTGGATGGACAACATCCCGATTTAGCCGTGGTATTCATATCGTCCCACCACATGCCCTCGTACGTCGTGGCACCCGAACTACTCGCCGAAACGCTTGGCGCCAAAGTTCTTATCGGGTGTTCCGCCGCAGGCGTTATCGGCGGTGGTCAGGAAGTTGAACGAAGACCTGGCATCGCGATTTCAGCAGCCATTCTTCCCGGCGTTGAACTTTCGCCATTTCACCTGAACCAAGACGAACTTCCCAGCCCAGACGCTGGACCTGAAGAGTGGCAAGCACTGTTGGGCATACGAGCGGAAGATTGCCCAGCGATTATGTTGCTGCCCGACCCATTCACGCTCCGAAGCGAACACTTGCTTGCAGGTTTGGATTTCGCATTTCCGTCTACAGTCAAAATCGGCGGACTCGCCAGTGGCGGCGGTCAGCCAGGAGCGAACGCACTATTTATCAATGACCGATCAGTTCGATCAGGCGCCGTGGGCGTTGCGTTTACAGGTAATCTTGCGGTCGAGACGGTCGTGGCACAGGGATGCCGACCTATCGGCGAACCACTTGTCGTAACCGAATCTGAAATTAACGTTATTTCAAAACTCGGCGATCAGACTCCATTGGAAGTGCTACGAGATCTATTTGAGGCTGCCGAAACTCGTGAAAAGCGCCTAATTCGTCGTTCGCTTCAAATCGGGATCATCATGGATCGATTGGCGCAGAACAGCAGTGAAGGCGAGTTCCTCATCAGGAACGTGCTTGGCGCAGATGAAGAAGACGGCACACTTGCCGTTGGTGAGCTTGTTCAAGAAGGACAGGTTGTACAGTTCTTTGTTCGTGACGCTCAGGCGGCTGACGAAGACCTTCGTATGATGCTCGAAGAGTACATCGACAATCTTGACGAAGGTGATATTCCGGCTTCGGCGTTATTGTTCAGCTGTATCGGACGCGGGCAGTATTTGTACGGCTCACCAGACCACGACACTTCGATGTTTACCGATATGGTGGCTGATATTCCGGTCACCGGGTTCTTCTCGAACGGTGAGATTGGGCCTCTTGGCGATCAAACTTTCTTGCATGGCTATTCAGCAAGTTTTGCGCTGTTCAAGCAGGCGTCAAAGGGCAGACCTTAGTCGGTTAAAGTCTATGTGCGGGGCTATGGCAAGATTTCCCGTATCTCAGCAGGATCGGTCAGTGTTAACGCCTTGATGACTGAGTGCGTCGAATCTCCAGATGATTCGATCAAATCACCGTCCGTTGACGTTTCGTAGCAATTGTTGGCGTAATTGGCGAAAGTCGCAACTTGTGCCCGACGGTAGTCTCGCCAGCATTCGTCAAACGAGTAGTTATGGCCGCCGTTGGATTTTAACTGCTCAAAGTAGTGCAACACGAGTGCGGTTTCTTGATTAGCGAGAATTTCAAACGGAACCGCCGTCATCATGAATTTCGCTAGATCATTCGTAGCACCAGCGAACGCAGGCATCTGCCAGTCGATGATCACCGGTTGCACGCCAGCGGGTGTCTGACGCAAAAGAACGTTGCCCTGATGAAAATCATTATGGGTGAGAGTTTTCGTGCGAGTCCCCAACGCTGTTTGAAGATTGCTCAATCGCTCCCCGAGATATTCTCCAGCGATCACCAATCCACCCGATTTCTCAAATCGGTCGTCCGCCAGAATAACTTTCCAACCGAGCGCCGAATTCAATGGATCCTGATTGAACAAGAACGACCAATCAGCACTATGAATCCAATCGACGGATCCGAGCGATTCGTCTTTCCAGAATCGACCGTGAAACGAGGCCATTAGATCGAGAGTTGCCTTGGCGAGTTCAAAATCGATCTTGGCATACTTCTGCTCTGGTGGCAGCAGGCCAAGATCTTCGAAAACGAAGCATGCAGTTTTCTCGCGTGGGTCTTCATCAGCACCGTACATCCGAGCGAGTGAGCCTCCTTGGAATTCCTGTAACAACCTATAACATCCCAGTTCGGCAGCATACGGACCATATGCCGCCTCGCGTAGCCGAACTACATCGTCGACCGGCGGAATCTTGGCGATTACAACTTCGGGATGCGCAGCTTCCCTCTTCGAGTAATCGATACGCACTCGGAAAAGCTGAGAAAGATCGGGGTTATGCCCTGTCATCTCTTCAAATTCGAGAGCGGCAATCTGGCAATCACCGACACTCGATAGCATTGAAACCAGCCATTCGGGCGTTATCTGCTCACGGTGAATTGGGATTGTAGACATCCCAGCAGTTTCACACCGTATGCGATTCACGTCCATAGCGGACGAATTCCATACACTACGTTCCGGTACTATTTTGCCCATCACGTTGTTTCGCAACTATCACACAACGACAAAGAGGAAACATGAGCAGATTTGAAGGTCAGGTAGCAATCATCACCGGCGGGGCGTTGGGAATCGGTGGAGCAACGGCACGCAAGCTCGCCTCCGAGGGCGCCAAAGTATTCATCGCCGATTTCAACGATGCTGCGGCAACTGAGAACGTCGAGCGCATAAAGCAGGCTGGTGGTTCTGCAGCTGCAAGCCACGTCGATGTCTCGATCAGCGAAGACATCGCCCGAATGGTCAACGAAGCGGTGGATCTATACGGCCGGCTCGACATTCTGATGCAGAACGCATTCGGAGTAATGACTGGTGAATCTAAGATTCACGGCACTGCCTTGACCGTAGAAGAAGATAATTGGAACTACGGAATCGATGTACTACTCAAAGCCCTGTATCTCGGGCCGAAGAACGCTATTCCTCACATGCGAGTCAACGGCGGCGGCAACATCATAAACCTCGCATCAGTCCACAGCTTACTCCAAGAGCCAGCGATGCTAGTGTACGAGGCCGCAAAGGCCGGTGTTGTAGGTATGACACGTCAAATGGCAACCGACTTCGGCCCCGATGGTATTCGGGTGAACGCTATCGCCCCTGGCCACATCGTCGGAGAAGGTTTATCCAAGATGTGGGAAGAGAATCCGACTGGTCACGCATTCTTTGCCGATCAATACCCTCTTAGACGTACTGGCCTGCCTGACGATATCGCCAACGGCATCGCGTTCCTGTGCTCCGAAGATGCAGCGTTTATCACAGGTCACACGCTGACTATCGACGGCGGTCTATCAATTCAACTTCAGGAGCGGTTCGGAACTCGACAGGCGGAATACATACGGGCAAACCCCGACACTCGCCTTCCGTAGTTCTCATGGCTAGCCCGAGTACGTGCCTTTGAATGCGATTTCGCTAACGTCTTTGCGATCATTAGCGTGGTTTTCCTTGACCATTCGTTCATGGATATCATCGTCTGTACCACGATATCCGACAGCGATAGCGCAGATCGTCTCGAAGTTGTCACGCGATAATCCAGCCACATCGTAGGCTGCATCAAGATCAATCCCGCCCATTGCCCTTGTGTTGAGACCCATTCGATTCGCCTGTAGTGCCAGTGACATCCAAGCCGCACCTGTGTCGAATTGTGCAGTTCGGATCTTTTTACCTTCATCATCAACGATTCGGGCGAAAACCAAAACCAGCATTCCTGCGTTTGGAGCGTACCGAGCATTACCTTCATTCAGTAGAGTGTTGAACTTTTCACGGTCAGGACCATCGGTTGCGTATGCGAACAACCAAGGCTGACGATTACTGGCTGAAGGAGCCCAGTGAGCGGCTTCGAACAACGAGGAAATTTGATCGTCGGAAAGAGTTTTATCGCTAAAGGCTTTCGACGACCATCGTTCGATGAACATCGGCTCGACCGATGAGTAGGCAATTCGTGAGTTCTTTGAATCGGTAACGGTCATATGTAAATTGAATCCCATGTGTGAGACAGTCAGCCATGCTGCTGCTAAAGGTGATTATTTAGAATCGCTAATGGCAGTTGTATGCTCATCGCTTGTAAATCGATACTACGGGTAATTATTGCCGGGTTTACCTGGTTTGATTACGAATTTCCGTCGAAGAAAGATCAGACCTAAACTGCTCTTCTGTTAGTTCCGTGAACATGTTTCGAAATCGAGCCGGAACCTCGAACTCGACGTCATGCAACCCACGGAACTGGTTTTGGTCATCGACTCTACCCGCCACAACGAATCCACACCCATTTTCGTAGATTAGATCAAGTGAGTTCTCAACGGGAGAGTGCTCTCCAGCGACATGATCGGGATAGTAGTGCTTGTCCATCAACCGAATATATGTATCGAACCCTATGATGAACTTTGCACCCGGTAGAACCGATGATTTCTCGGTGAACCGTGGAGCATTCGTCACGATTATTGAGTTCCCTTTGGAAGTCACTCTTGCAGCACGGCGTTCAAGTTCTTCCTGCGGTAGAACCGGTTTATCGACATTCGAAATTGATATCTCGTAGTATGTGGGTCGATTGACAATCATAGAGGCGGCTTCGAGCATTCGTCGATGACCTTCGTGCAGCGGGTTAAAAGATCCGGCGAGTACAAGCGGATAATCCGGTAGTGATTCGTTTACTTCGCCGTTTGGTGAAATAACCAGAGCTTCGATATTTCCAGAGTAGAGCCGTTCAATCGAATTCATTTAGTCGCTCCGTTTCAAGAACGTGTAAATCCAGCCGCTCATCGAGTTCCAATGCCATGGCAATCGAGTTCAGCAATAAAGCTGAAATGACAGCATCTTCATCAGCGCGGGTTCGAGCCTGCTTGTCGAACCATATCGACGCTCCACCTGAGTGAATTCCATTCGTCCAAGCAATGTGCGCTCTATCTTCACCTCTGCGAACTCTGTCTGTTGCGACTGCGGCAGTGCACCCAATCCCGAACAGCGGCTCGTCGCCTTCATCACCCTGCGCCAGGTATTGCGCTCGTTTTAGCGCGGCGTTAGCCATTAGCTTGGCCTCTTCTCCCGAAACGTGTTGATCGGTCAGTGCCCCCACGAACTCTTCAAGCGCGAGTCGTGAGTACGGCACCTGCGCATCGAGAATCGTTCGAGAAGCACCCGGCTCTGAGAATAGATCACTGATTGCCTGTATTCCTGATCCAGTGACAGCGATACAGCCACGACCCGCCACACTGTGTAGCTTTTTCGCCATTTCTTGCGAGTTCACTATTTACTCTCCCAAGCATCGTAATTTACGGGTCGTCCGAAATGTCTGAAAAACGTTTCGGGCACGTGGGTATTGCGGTACTCACCGTTAAAGGTAATGGCACCCCTAACAGGCGTGATTTGTACCAGCGTTATCGTCATGTCCTGCACGTAGCCACTCCGATGTACACGTTCTAATGGCAATTAGGGTGAATCGTACATCAGATATGACATGAACAAGATTCAATGACGAGTCAAAAATATCGACCTCCAATATCACATCTCGTTTACGCACCAAAGTTTCTGGCGTATCGTGTGCGACACGCAGATGAGCACGTATGCCCACATGTCCTGCAATCACTTGAGTCGCACTAACTGAGGAAACTCTCAACCTATGCTCGAACATTTCCATGTTGCTGACGAAGACGAAGTTCGTATCATGCCGGACGCTCTTCGCAAGACCGTCAACGAACTGTTTCTCAAGATCGGTTTCTCCAAGCAAGATGCATGGCAAGCGACCGACGTATTGCTGCTGTCCGATACTAGAGGGGTCGATACACACGGCGTTTCGAACATGATGCGTCGCTATATCGCTGGCGCGGCTGAAGGGTTCATAAACCCGACTCCGAACTGGACGATCACCCGAGAAACGCCAACTACGGCGAACGTTGATTGCGATCGAGGACTCGGCATTGCCGTTATTCCGCAGGTCATGAAGCTAGCAATCGAAAAGGCCCGCGACACCGGTATTGGTGCGATCACCATGAGCAACGGTCGGCACGCTGGGATGATCGCTTACCACGCAATGATGGCGCTTCCGCACGACATGATTGGCTATGCGATCACGGCGGGCGGGCAGAGCATGCCGCCTACATTTGGGTCAGAACCTCGGTTAGCTCCCAACCCGCACGCTTGGGCAGTCCCCGGCGATAAGGAGCCACCGTTTGTTCTTGATATTTCTTCTTCATCGGTCGCTGCGAACAAGATCGAACTTCTACGCCGAATGAACTCGATGACGATCCCCGGAATCATGGCTGACGCTGACGGAAATCCGATCATGGACGAACGAGAGATTCCGCCCGACAACATAGTGTTACCAAATGGCGCAACCCGTGAACTTGGTTCGCACAAGGGCTACGGTCTAAGCGCTGTTGCGCAGATTTTCGGCGGAATTCTTTCCGATGGAGCGTTCGGTCCCTACGAAGGCGGCCATATGTCGCACTTCGTCGCCGCCTACTCGATCGAAGCGTTCACCAATGTTCAGCGATTCAAGGAGTCGATGGACGACTTCATGAAGTATCTGCGAGAAACTCCCCCAGCTCCCGGTCACGATCGCGTTTACTACGCTGGTCTGCCCGAGCACGAAGAATCGATCGACCGCCATGAACATGGCATACCGCTTCATCACGAAGTGGTCGAATGGTTCGATTCAGCAACCAACGAATTCGATCTTTCACCACTGGAACGATAGGAAGTAGAAGAACAATGCTTGAACACTTTCTCGTTCCAGAAGCTGACCGAGTGATGATTAGTCGGGCAGATCTATTCAAGACCACCACCGATATTTTCGAAGCGATGGGCATGTCACGACAAGATTCTGAGCTGGCGTCAGACGGACTGGTCACCGCCGATGTTCGAGGCTGCGAGACCCACGGCGTATCGAATATGCTGAGGGCGTACGTTCAGGCTTTCGCCGATGAGAAGATCAACCCGACTCCAAATTGGAAGATCACTAGAGAAACATCGGCGGTAGCAACGATCGATGCCGATAGAGCGCATGGATTAGTTATTTGCCCAAAGGCAATGGATATCGCTATCGAGAAGGCCAAGAAGGTTGGCATTGGTGCTGTGACGATCCACAACAGCAACCACGCGGGGATGATGGCCTACCACGCTATGCGGGCAATGCCGCATGACATGATCGGTTACGCGATCACTGGCGGAGGCGCCGTGATGGTTCCCACCTACGGAGCTGAACCTAGGGTTGGAGCGGTACCGCACGCTTGGGCGGTTCCTGCGGACAAGATGCCGCCATTTGTTCTGGATATTTCTTCTTCATCGGTTGCTGCGAACAAAATCCAGTTACTAAGACGCACAGGAGCCAATTTGCTACCCGGTTTGATGGCTGATGAAGAGGGTACTCCGATCATGGAGGAGCAGGAAGTTCCCGATGGAGTTCGATTGCTACCGTGGGGTTCAACTCGCGAACTTGGTTCACACAAGGGTTACGGAATGGCCGTTATCGGACAGGTCTTCTCCGGGATTCTGTCTGCTGGACTTTTCGGAATCAGCACCCCTCCAGGTAACGGATCTCAGTTCGTGGCGGCATTCAGCATTGATGCTTTCCGAGATGTTACCGAGTTCAAAGGGTCGATGGACGAGTTCTTGACTTACTTGGTCGACACGCCACCAGCTAAGGGTCACGATCGGGTCTACTACGCGGGTCTTCCTGAACATGAGGAGACTGAGATTCGTGAGAAGGATGGGATTCCGCTTCACCTCGAGGTTATCGAGTGGTTCGACTCGGAGACCAATCGGCTTGGACTGGAGCCCATCGGACGAATTTAGTCGCTATTGGCGTACATTTGCCCAACGCAGCTTAGCCAGTGATTGGATCGACTTGGCTTCAAGATAGCACCTGAATCGTTCGCTTGCCCGTTTCGATTACCGATTCTAATATCGTTCAGAATGACAATAGCGTTGCGCCAGCGTAATTGC
>JAPKFF010000129.1:0-4511 GCA_028821715.1 Dehalococcoidia bacterium | reverse complement strand
GGCAACAGCATCGGTGGTGCGATTAGCGCTATCGACATGGCGCTCTGGGACATCAAAGGTAAACGTCTTCAAGCACCCGTTTGGGATTTACTTGGCGGCAAGGTTCGTCAAAAAATCCGTGGTATCGCTCAAGGAATCGGCGGCAATACTCCCGAAGAGTGTGCAATTGGTGCCAAGAAAGCGCTTGATCAGGGCTTTTCAGCGTTGAAGTTCACTCCGATGCCAAAGAATTGGGCAGAACTCACTTACACGAAGATGATCGGCTTGGCGGTCGAAATGGTTGAAGCCGTTCGAGAAACCGTGGGTTGGGACTTCGATATTGGAATCGAAATTCACCGAAACATGCAGCCGCACGAAGCGATCGCGTTTTGTGACGAGGTCGCTAAACTAAGGCCGTACTTCATCGAAGATCCCATCGTGCCCGACTCCGTTGTCGCGATGGGCGACGTAGCCGCAAAAATGCGATTGCCACTCGCAGTCGGTGAACGAAACATGGGTATCTGGGAGTTTCGTGAGTACGCCCAGTTAGCAAAACCAGCGTTCTTCAAACCTGATATCGCTGTCGCTGGCGGAATTACCGGCGTGAAGAAGATAGCAACAATTGCCGAAGCTCATCACATAAAGATATGCCCACATAATTTCCAAGGCCCGATCGCAACCGCGGCATGTATTGCCATCGGTACTGCATCGCTTTCTTGGGACGTTCAGGAATCGGTGCAAGAAGAAATACCGCCACGTCGCGACATGACAGACGAAATCATCAAACTAGAAAACGGTTGGTACACGCCTTCCGAGAAGCCCGGACTCGGAGTCATATTCAACGAAGACGCTCCAGCAATGCACCCGTTTGACCCCGCCCTAGTAGCACCACCAATCCGCGAAGACGGTTCAGTGGCGCTGAAGTAGGCCCACCGAGTTCGCCCCATCTCCCAGTGGGAAAGGGTTGGGGTGTGCATGAAATAGACAAGGGTAACAACATCCAGGTCCCACAGATCAGTCGCTCGCTTAAATCCGCGCCTTCACAAAGTTACAGATTTCCTCAGGCTTCATACGTCCGAGCTGGGTAGTTGCGTACATAGATGCCGCTACCGTCCCGTCGGGCCTAATAACAAACTCACAAGGCTGAAATATGGATTCGCCTCGCCAGTTGCCAACCCACGCGCCTAGCTTCTCGGCGACTTCAACCGGAACATTGTGAGCGATTGGGAAAGAAATACCGTAATTGGCGTGCGTATGAGCGGTGTCAGCATCGCCGTCGGTATTTCCTCCAACGACTTTGATGTCGAACTCTTGCAGACGGTCCCACCATTCTTCGATCTCAGCTAACTGCCGAGTGCAGTACGGTCACCAACCACCCCGGTAGAACAGAACGTACGTCCAGTGACCAGCGGCATCACTTGGAAGTGAAATCGAGCCGCCACCGACAATATCTAATTCAATCTCAGGAAATTGATCATCCGGTACAAGCATTCCCATTCGATTTACCCCATAAGTAGATTTCATCCGACCGTGGTGATCGGCTTGCATTGTTGCTGAAATGCAAGCAGTGCCCTATTCAGCCCTACCGAAATCGTCTTCTACTCGAACGATGTCGTCTTCTCCCAAGTAGTCGCCGGTCTGGATCTCGATGATCTCTAACGGCTCTACCGAAGAGATGTTCTCAATTCGGTGGTGAATATTGCGAGCAACAAACATAGATTCACCACGACCCAGCGTGTGCAGTTCTTCACCCACAGTCACCCGAGCCGTTCCACGTGCCACAACCCACGTTTCGTCACGATGACGATGCCATTGAAGCGAAAGTCGCTTTTCGGCCTTCACCGTCAGTCGTTTAGTTTGAAAACAGGGGCCGCTAGTCAGAATTTCGTATGAACCCCAAGGTCGAATCTCGCGCTTTTTCTTGGTGCCAGTTTCGAACTTCACTTCTGAAATTGCTTCAGGCGAGCTCTTATCTGATGAAGTCGATTCCGGGTTATCTGGCACGCTAATATCTCCGATCTATCAACACATCGTCGAGTGGAATAAAAAGTTCATCTAAAGATTCTATTGCCAAATCTACGCTAGGTCACAAACCCAATCCAACAATCAGGAAATATGAGTCTAGATTCCGTTCGGAGTAACGCGGTATTGCCCGCGATCATCCCCTCCGCAATCTATATGGTAAATGAGAAGATACCAAACAGATCGGTCTCAAATTGTTCATGAAGTATCAAACTCATAATCAGAGATCACTCTCCCACACTATTGCGCATGAGCGGGATTACCGTACCCTTCCGGTAGCAGGTAACACTTAGAATGCAATCTAAATCGAATCTCTAAGAGCGCCCAGTTTGACCAATTCGCAAATGTAATGTCAGGCAAAAATTTAAAGATGCAAGATCGCAAGCCCAACATCCTATTCATTCTCACCGACCAGCAGCGTAGAGATTCGATGCGCGCTTACGGCAACGAATGGATCCAAACACCGAATCTCGACAAGCTTGCCGATAAGAGCTTCGTGTTCGAAAACGCATATGTCACCCAGCCGGTTTGCACTCCCGCCCGAGCGTCGATCATGACTGGCCTGTATCCGTACGCAACTGGGTTGCAGCGCAACAATATTCCACTGTCACGAGATATTCAGACGATTGGAGACATGATCGACGACGAATACTACAACGCCCATATGGGCAAGTGGCACTTAGGCGACGACATGACAGCACAGCACGGTTTCGATACTTGGGAAGCTGTAGAAGATTTCCAACGAGTGCGCATCACTCGTAAGGAATATCGATATCAAGAGGCACCATATAACCAGTGGCTTAGAGATCACGGAGTTGAGCCGCCATCTATGTCGATGTCTTACGAAGGGTGGGTAGGGGTCGCTGAGCTCACCGAAGAGCAGACCCAAGCCGGATTCTTGGGGCATAAGGCGTCCGAATTCATCAGCGAGTTCCCTGAAGGCAATCACGCCGATCAGCCGTGGATGCTGTACGTAAACTTCTTCGAGCCGCATCCGCCATATACCGGTCCTATGAACGACCTTTATGACCCTAACAAAATCGATGTCGGACCTGGATTCCGCGTTCGTCCTGATTCAGGCTCACTCGTAAATCGATTGAGATCTGACTATTACATGGGTGGTGGAAACAACCCTTTAGGCGAAGCCGGAGGCGACGTTCACGATACGACCACGGAAGAGGGTTTCCGCAAGCTTCGTGCTCAATACTTCGCCAACGTAACGCTGGTCGATACTCAGTTAGGCAAAATATTCGAATCACTCGAAGAAAGTGGTCAAGCCGACAATACGATCATCGTATTCACGAGTGAACACGGCGAGATGGCCGGCGATCACGGCATGCTCGAAAAACGGTCTCTATACGAAGAGGCGTCGAATGTACCGTTCCTGATGCACGTCCCTTGGTTGAACAATGACAAGCAAATACGTCTTGCCGGTTCAGTTGGACAGGTCGACTTGGTACCTACGCTTTTAGATTTGTCAGGCAGCGAAATTCCCGATCACATCGAAGGAAAATCGCTGTGCCCAGTACTTCGTGGTGATGAAGATCTTTCAGACAACGACGTATTTATCCAGTGGAACGGTATGGGAGATCGTAATCTAGGATCTCCGGATATCAACCGCATGGTTTCAATTCCTTGGCGAGGAGTCGTAACAGGAGATCGCTGGAAGCTTAATCTGTCACCCGGCGATCAATGCGAGCTATACGATCTTAATACCGATCGTGCCGAGCTCAACAACCTATTCAACAAGCCAGAGCACATAGATCGAATTCGCAAAATGGCAGCTCGAATAAGAATCTGGCAAGACGAAACTGGCGACGACATGCCGCTACCGGCTGTTTAAATACCCCTCTTCCAGTGGGAGAGGGCTGGGATGAGGATCAAATCCTGAACCTCGAGCACGATCTAGCCAGTCACTCACCACACCATCCTGAACCCCGGTGAAGAGTCGCTATAGGCACTCAACGACAGTTCAACAGCGACCGAGACGCCGCTCGCTCAAACGCCAACATACTTCGCTTCGTCTCGATTCCGCCAGCGAATCCCGTTAAGTCGCCTGAAGCGCCAATGACTCGATGGCATGGCAGGATAATCGATATCGGATTCCTACCAATAGCTCCTCCCACCGCTCGAACGGCTTTAGATCGACCGATTCGAATCGCTTGCTCGCCGTAGGTCGAAGTTTCTCCAAGTGGAATCGACGCGAGCCCTAGCCACACTTCATGTTGAAACTCCGTCCCTCTCAGATCGAACTTGATATCGAACTCGGTTCGATCACCAGCCAAATACTCTTCGACCTGAAGGCATCCGATTACAAGGATCGGATGATCTTCTTCGGCAACCAATTCAGAAGGCAGAGGAACCCGAGATGACGAATCGTCTGGCCATATTAACGCCCGGAGTCCTAAATCCGTTGCCACCAAAGTAAGTTTGCCAAACTGACCATCTATGGTCGTGAAATAATGCCGATCATCGCTCATATAGCGTGTTTTCTTTCTCTAACTACCAAT
>JAPKFF010000128.1:0-4596 GCA_028821715.1 Dehalococcoidia bacterium | reverse complement strand
TTTCTGCACATCCGATCAATGCTGATGGATCAGTGGGCGAGCACACAACGTTCATTCAGCATAAAGGTTCATCGATCAACAAACAGCGACAGGAACAGGCACACGCCCATTCGGTAAATATCGATAAAACCAATCGGTTTGCGTTTGTTTGTGACTTAGGTAAAGACCAAGTACTTACATACGCGATGGACGTTGACAACGCCCAGCTTTCGCTTTCTTCGACTGTGGACGCAGAGCCCGGCGAAGGGCCACGTCATTTCACATTCCACCCAACCAATCAACAGGTTTATGTGCTGAACGAACTAGGTTGCACAATCACTTTGTACAACCTTGGTGACGACGGTGTCTTGTCTCCAGTAGAGAAGGTTCCAACGCTCCCGGAAGGCTGGGACGGCGAAAACACCACTGCCGACATTCACACATCTCCGGATGGCGAATTTATTTACGCATCGAACCGTGGACACGATTCAATAGTCATCTACGCGATCGATAAGTCGAGTGGAAAGATGAGTTTCGTTGGTCATGAATCGTCGGGGGGCAAAACACCACGAAACTTTGCTATCACCCCAGATGGGAAATTCCTGCTGGCGGAAAATCAAGATTCCGACAGCATCGTTACGTTTAAACGTAACGATGATGGCACATTGACTCCTACGGGATCGGTCATAAGCGTGCCAGCGCCTGTTTGTCTTCAGTTGCTCGCAGTCGATTAGCATCCACCATTGACCGCCCTGTTCTGATTGGCCAGTGTGGATTACCAAGGAAGTTCGACTTGAAAATCATTGATGTAAAAGTGTTTCGAATGGCTACGCCGGTTCACAAAACAGCAGGTACAAACTGGCTGTTCGTGCGAATTGACACTGACGAAGGAATTTCGGGTTGGGGCGAGGGGTCGCTCCAGTACAAGGACACTGCACTTGAGGCTGAAATCCTTGATTTTGCGAAGTTTTTGGAAGGTCAAGATCCACGACGAATTGACTGGATATGGAGCTCCATGTATCGGCGAGTTACGTGGGCTGGTGGTCCGATTTCGATGTCGGCTATTGCCGCTATCGATCTCGCGTTATGGGATTTAAAGGCGAAATCGCTTGGCATTCCGGTTTGGGAACTCGCCGGAGGAAAGCATCGCGACAATGTTCGCGTTTATGCGAACGGATGGTTCGAAAATCTTACTGAACCTGTGCCTGAGGTTCCGGCTGAAATGGTCGCAAGGCAGGCCTCCCCTAAACTGCACGCTGAAGCTGCTCTTCGACTCAAAGACGAAGGGTGGACTGCTCTAAAGTTCTATCCGTTCGGAGGTCCGCAGGTAACGACTCCTGCACAGATCAGTCATGGCATCGAACTGGTGCGTGCTGTTCGAGAAGCGGTTGGACCAGATATGGAGATTGGCATCGACGTTCGTGCACGGTTAAATCCATGGAGCGCTGGTCGGGTTGCGCAGCAATTAGAGCAGTTCAACATCGCCTGGTTGGAAGAACCGATTCTCTACGACAACGTCGACGCTATGGCAGATTTTGCACGTTCAGTAAACGTGCCAGTATCGACGGGCGAACAGTTGTACAACCGCTGGGAATTCAGACCTCTGCTCGAAACCAACACCGTGAGGATGATCCAACCTGACATTTGCCATTGTGGTGGGTTTACCGAAATTCTCAAGATAGCCAGCATGGCAGAGGCATACTACGTTCCGGTCGCTCCCCACAACTCGAACGGTCCTCTTTCAACGTTGGCGAGCCTAAATCTACAAATGAGCATTCCGAACTCATTTATGCAGGAGATATTCGTATCGTTCTTGGAGCGGTATCAGGAAGTTTTGACGAATCCGATCGACATCACGGAAGGGATCGCCACGGTGCCAGACGGACCCGGCTGGGGAGCGGACATAGATCTGGAAGTCCTGTCGAAGTACCCGCCGACCGAATTTGTTCAGATCCAAGACGAACCTTACTTAGAATTTTAGCGAGTACCGTTACTCGACAATCGCTTGACGCTCTGATTCGACTTCCTGAAACCACGTTTCAAGTTCGGCAAGCATTCGACCGGATATATCAGGGTTCATTGCGGCAAGATTGTTCGTTTCACCCGGATCAGTTGAGAGATCGTATAGCTCAGGCGCTGGCGGCTCAGGAATGATTCTCTTTGGTTCAGGCCAATCGAACTTCTTACTAAAGTTTTCGGGGTAGTACTTGTATTCGATATCTTTCTCGATGTAATCGTCAGCAAGTCGCTTGTCGGCATCTGAGGCGTAAGCGATATTAAGGGCAGGGCGCACAAGCTTCCAATCGCCATGACGCATCGCAGCGTTCGTTACACCGATTGGGGAATCGTTGTTCCATTGCCAGAATCTTCGTGGCTGTTCTTGAGGTGAATCGCCCTTGAGGACAGTGGTTACGTCATGACCGTCGATAGGTTTTTCGCCAACTCTGTCCGAACCAGTCAACGACAGCAGTGTTGGTAGCCAATCAGTGAAACAAATCTGATCGTTGATCTCGATGTTTTGGGGTAGACCGTTCCCCCAACGAGCGATCATTGGCACTCGAATCCCGCCTTCGTAGACCGATCCTTTTGCACCTGCAAAACCGTTGTTGTATCGGGAACTGTTGAGGGAGACACCGTCCGGAACCTGATCATATCTTTGGCTGAACGCAGGTCCGTTATCGCTAGTGAACATCAACAATGTGTCGTCTTCAATTCCGGAAGTACGCAGTGCTTCACGTACCTTGCCGATTCCACCGTCCATAACTTCGATCATTGCGTAAATCAACGCTATTCCACGTTCGAATCCGGCATCGACGTACTTCTGCGTAACTTCTTCAGGAGCCTGCAAAGGCGAGTGCGGGGCATTCCAGGTAATCATCAGGAAGAACGGTTCATTTTCGTGACGACGAATGAAATCTACCGACTCGTCGGCTAAAACGTCAGTCAAGTAGCGACCATCCGATTTTTCGAGAGTTCCGTTCCGATCGAGATTCCAGCGGTAGTAGTCGGCCCATCCTCCTCTGAACCCAGCGAATTCATCGAAACCCCTAGCGTTTGGATGAAATCGAGGATCAAGCGCCCCGTTGTGCCATTTACCAACCATCCCAGTCGCATATCCCGCAGACTTGAACGAATCGGCTATCGTCGCTTCTCCAAGGGCTATACGGTCGTTTCCGAGCACTTCCTGGGGAGTAACAGCTCCAGTGCGTATCGGATACCGACCCGTGAGCAATGCAGCACGAGAGGGAGAACAAACAGCTGAACCAGCGTAGTGCTGCGTAAGTCGAATGCCTTGAGAAGCTAGTTCGTCGAGGGCTGGAGTGTGTACCCGCCCTTCCGAGTACAAACCGAAATCTCCGTAGCCCATATCATCGGCAACCATCAGAACAATATTTGGACCGGACAATGTTTCGCTCTCTTTTTGGCTAATTAGCTGGCTGGCAGTTTTAGCTTATGCCATCCCAACTTTGACTGTGATATGTCTCAACATCCTAGATGCCAGAAATAGCTGCGGGTGTCCGATTCGACCCGAAGACGGTATTGTTTACCGGCGGATAACGATCTGAAGCTGATAGCTAAGAGGGCTGCTGCAATATGGCAATGGAAACTAAACGACTAGGTAAAACAAATCTGGAAGTCGGGAGACTTGGAATTGGTCTATCCGAAGTTGGATTTAATCTTGATTTGACCGATGTCGATCAGGCGCGTGACGTCATCACTCAGGCGCTCGACAACGGCGTCAACTTCCTAGACACTGCCGCCTGCTACGGGATTAGTGAGGAACTGATTGGAATGGTCGTTTCCGAACGTCGCAGCGAATTCGTTCTAGCCACAAAAGCGGGGCACTATCTTCCGCGAGGTCATGGCGTCGACTGGACTTACGATCTGATTAACTCGTCGATAGACCGTTCACTTGAGCGAATGAAGACCGAATACGTTGATCTCGTGCAGCTTCACTCCTGCTCAGTAGAAATCCTCGAACGAGGCGATGTGATCAGGGCGCTGCAAGACGCCAAAGCCGCTGGCAAAACTCGGCACGTCGGCTATAGCGGCGACAACGAGTCCGCTAAATGGGCGGTGACGAGTGGACTCTTCGACACACTTCAGACCAGTTTTAGTCTCGTTGATCAGTCGGCACGAACGAATCTGTTCGCAGATGTAGAAGCAAACGATATGGGACTGATCATAAAACGACCGATCGGTAATGCTGTTTGGGGTGCAGCAGTTGATCCTCGACCATACGAGCACATTCCCCAATACACGATGGAATACACTCGGCGCGCCAGAATGATGGGCGAAGAAGGCCTACTTGCCGACGAGCCAAAAGACCGCATTCGACTGGCCTTGGGATTCACATTTGCTCATCCTGAGGTCGACGTTACCATCGTAGGGACACAGCGTCCGCATCACATGAAGTCGAATTTAGAGATGGTTTCCGACCCAATGGGTGTTACCGACGCTACGGTTTCCGATCTTCACAAACGTTGGGATAAATTCGCCGACGGTTGGGAGCAACGGGGCTAGCCTATTTCGGGTTCGGCTGGCTAGAATGGATAGAAGTCAGCAGAACGCGATTCACCATGTGGGGGAGTGGCGAAATGGCAGACGCGCATGCCT
>JAPKFF010000029.1:0-20556 GCA_028821715.1 Dehalococcoidia bacterium | reverse complement strand
GGACGCTAAACGTGTTGTTGGTGAGTTGATCGGTGAACTTGGATTCGATGTTATAGACGCTGGGAAGCTGGAGATTTCTCGCCTGTTGGAGCCTCTCTGTCTGCTGATGATTAAGCTCTCGATGAAGAAGAGCTTGGGTGCCGAGATCGGATTCCGGGTGCTGCGGGATTAAATTACTGAGAAGTATTTATCATGGTCGAGTCTCTCCTACAGCTTTACTCGCCAGGCGATAAGGGCGGAGATGATTCGGGCGGCTGCCATTCCTAGGAAGACGAGGTGCCATGGTGCGCCTGTGGTGTCGAGTACGAGGGCGAAGATGATGGCTTGGGCTCCGGCATAGACGTAGCCGTGTCCGTCGAGAATGCCTGAGGCGGTGGCTGCGTATTTGGGTCCTGCCATATCGACCACTAACGTCGATGTCATCGAGAGGCTCATTGCGAAGGCTCCGATGAAGAGCAGTGCTGCACCTGCGTATATGTTTTCAGCGGGAATTACCGCGAGACCAATCAGGGCTGCGGCGGATATCAGTGCGGATGTGGCGATCATCGGGCTACGTCGTCCACCAAGGAGCACATCGGAAATCCAGCCTGAGACCATCGGGGCGGTTAGATAGCCGAGAGGCAGTGCGACAGTCACAATCGCCGTGGTTTCAATGGAGAGTCCGGCTTCTTCGAAGTAGTAGAGCGGTGCCCACGTTGTTAGTCCGTAGCGGACTACGTTTTCGAGTCCTTTTACGTGCGAAGTGGCTACGAATCGCCAGTTTGTGTAGAGAATCCTATAGGCGGTGAATGCAGTGTGCGTAGAAGGGTGGTCCGGTACGACTTCGAGACGTGGAATTGTTCCGGATTGATCGAGATCGTCGAGTTCGACGTCCGACGGCCTGTCGCGAACGAGGAAGAATAGAGCGATTGCTGCGGGTAACATCAATAATGGCGGGTATCTAAACGCCGCTCGCCAGCCGAATTCGGCGACTGTCCAGCCGGTTACGAGCCACATAACGAGCATGGCTGATCCGGCGGAAACTCCGATGAGTCCCATCACTCGGCCACGGTGCGATCGATGCCACCATTGGGCGAGCATTCCAATTCCTGGAGCCCAGACTGTGGCGTTTACATAGCCGTTGAATCCCCACGGGATGGCGATCGTCCAAAGATTCGTGCCGAAGCTGGTGACCCAGTTGAGTGCTACCGATGCGAGTGTTCCGGTTACTAGCCAAAAACGGTATCCGTATGCCTCCGCGATTCTGCCGTGTGTCATACCGCCGAGTGCGAAGCCCCAGAGCAGGCAGGCGTTAATTATTCCAAGCTCGATGTGGGTGAAGTCGAGCTGCTCTCGCATTATGGGTCCAGCTGGCCAGTGGTTGAACCTACCCATGTATACGAACAGGTAGAAGCCGGCATAACTGAATAACACGCGGTTTCGCCATTGGTGGAATTCAGGCTGGATTGTGTCGTTGTGTGCGCTCACCGGAGCAGGGTACACATCTGGGAGGTTCGCTGTGGCAATACGCGTCGATTATTCAGTTCGATCGATGCTGCTTAGGTTGAGTGATCGTTAGATTGAAATCGTGATACGGAATCGAGTTCAGAACGATATGGGGTTGAATCACCGCTGCCGAGGAGTGCCTTGTGCATTGATTGTGGCGTACTATTTGCGACCATTGCCACTTGCTAGTGTGGCGTTTATCGCAGCTTTCTGGAGAACCACAAAATGATCGTTGATGTCCACACTCACCTACCCAGCCATCGTGAGACTGTGCCACAGGACCAAATGAAGATCGAGACGACGATGAGGTCGGGTGAGAGTGTTCAACTGACCAATTCGATCGACGATTATTTGCGAGACATGGGGCCGGTCGACAAGGCTTTTATTTTTGGAATAGCGGAGCGTCCGTGGCGACCTGATGAGCAGGTTCTTGAAATTTCTGACTGGGGTGGAATGAACCAGAATGATGTGGCTGCGGAGACTGCAAAGCACGCTCCCGACAAAATCGTTCCTTTCATGTCGCTTCACCCACTCGATCCGAACTGGAAAGATGAGTACGACCGCTGCGTTGATGATCTTGGCTGCAAGGGAATCAAGCTTGGCCCGAACTACCAGGACTTTGATCCGACAGGTCCTGAGGCATTTGATTTATTTGCCCGCCTCGAAGCCGACGGTATCCCGATCGTGTTCCATCAAGGAACTTCGCCAATGACCGAAGCTCCGCTTACTTACGCTCATCCTCTGACATCGGACAAGATCGCCATGGCTTTTCCGAATCTGACGATGGTTTTGGCGCATTTGGGCCACCCTTGGCAGAATGACTGTATGGCGGTTGTTCGTAAGCATCCAAACGTTTGGGCCGATGTTTCAGCGCAATACTACCGTCCTTATTCCTTCTGGCAGGGCATGCGGTTGTTCTACGAATGGGGTGTGACGGATAAGATTTTGTTTGCATCTGACTGGCCAGTGACACGTCCACAGGACGACATCGATCACCTTCGCGGATTAGAGAAGTTTGCTAAGGATCATCACCTGCCCCAAATCCCTTCTGAGGACATCGAGGGGATTATAAATCGTGATGCCGTTGAGATATTGCGCGTCGATTAATTGTTAAGAGTTATTTATGCAATTCCTGTTCATACTCGTCTTTGTGCTCGTAGTTGGATCGACCATATACTTCATGGGTCGAAAAGCTGGGTATGCGCAAGGCAGAATCGATGAAGGCAAGGATTGGGCGACAAAGATCCGAGAGGTTGATGAGTAGTGTTCTGGGTTGGATATGGCATGCTCGTAAAAAACAAGTGTTTTACGGCTGGTACGTAATTGCCGCGCTGTTTTTCGCAACTTTTATTGCGATTGGTGCCAGGCAGGGATTTGGCGTATTCGTCAAGACATGGGAGCAGGATTGGGGTGTAACTACCGCTACTATCTCGATTGCCGCTTCGACTGGGTGGTTAGTGAATGGATTCTCACAGCCGTTTGTAGGTCGACTGACCGATGTCTACGGTGGTCGGCGTGTCGTGGTGTGGTCGTTGCTTGTTATGGCTCTCGCCACAATGGGGATTGCGACCGTCACGAATATTTACGGTCTGATCGCTCTTTACGGCTTCGTTATTTCCTTTGCGGCGGGCGGAATTTCTCCGGCAACAACCGGTGTGGTTGTCGCCAGATGGTTCGAGAAAAAGCGCGGCGTCGCAATGGCGGTATTGATTTCAGGTGGGTCGATAGGCGGCATGATAGTTGTGCCGTTTTTGAGCTATGTTCTGATCGAATTTGGCTGGCAAACTGCGTGGCTGATGATCGGTGGATTGGCGCTGGCATTCGGAGTTCCACTGCTGCTGATTGTCGTACGGAGCAATCCGTCAGACATGGGTCTTGAGATTGACGATGAGGGGCATGAGGACTCTCCGTATGCTGAAGTGACAGTTCGTCCAGTTGGGCCGAAGTTTGCCGAGAAGTGGAAGGACGCCCTTAGTTCTCGACCGATTTGGCAGCTTTCGATTACCTATTTTGTGTGCGGTATCACAACCGCTTCTATATCTGTTCATTTCGTTCGATGGGCGATCAGCGAAGATATATCAACGGGTACTGCGGCTCTGGCTTTTGGGGTGCTGAGCGGGGTCAACGCATGCGGTGTGCTGGCGATCGGACTGTTATCGGATCGATGGCAGCGGAAGAACCTTCTTGGCGTGGTTTACATCGTTCGGGGCATTGCTTTTATTTCACTGTTTGTATTGCCGGGGCCGATTGCGATATGGGCCTTTGCCGTTATAGGTGGTATGTCGTGGCTGGCAACTGTACCGTTGACGGCATCATTGACAGCAGATGTGTACGGGGTTCGAAATCTGGGCACATTGTTTGGGTTTGCAAATATGGCACACCAAATCGGTGGAGCTGCCGCTGTGATGTTATTTGGCTGGGCGTTCACAACGTGGGGATCGTATGATGTTCCATTTGCGATTGGCGCGGTAACGTTGTTTGCGGCTGGGGTCGTGTCGTTCATGATCAAAGAGAAGCAGGACTCCGTTAGGTACATGCAGGTGCCTGCGGCTGCTTCTGTAGATCAGGAATTAGCAGTGAAAAATCCGGCTTGATATGGCGAATCCATTCGGCACGCTGTTACATCACTCAGAGCCAATAGATCCGGATCTATGGGAGTGGTTAAGTACCAAAATCGATCATCTGCTAGGTCTTTCGCCAGGCGTAATGATGTTGATTCTGGGCGCGTTAATCGTCCTGTTTCCGGTCGTGGTGATGGTGTTGGTTTGGCGACGGCGCACCGCATTGGATAGTGACTAACGTCTCGCATTTGTCATGATGCTAGAAACGTCGAATTGAGCTTAAAAGAATTTCAGCGAGTTCTTCGAGGGCTTCCCAGTGATCGATTGTTGGTTCAATTTTACGATCGAATTGGATGTGCCAGCCTTGAAAACCGTCGTGAAGGCTGCGGACTTCGATATTCCCAAGATCGGTAGCCATTTGGCTAATTTCTTTGTTTACCGTGAGGCCTTTGACTAACCCAAGACCTCGATCTTGACCTTCCCATTTTACTTCTGCGACTTTGCCGAAAGCCGGAAACGCTTTCTTACGTTTAGTTTTGATTTTTACCGACTGTTCTTTCGGAATAGCACGTTCGTCGGGAACTCCAAATTGGATGAACCAGCGTTCAGGAGAATCTTTGCTGGGGTCTTTCTTTACGACGTTCGCCCAGTAGATCGTGCCACCGTCGATATCGATTATTCCGAGTGAACGGAGGAACTTGCGATTGCCAGCCAGTTCTTCAGTTCGATCGCGTTCAGCAAGCACAGAACTTACACCGATGGTGTTGAGGTGATCGGTAAGTTCGTCTCGTGTTTCATCTTGGAGATGTTCTTGCATGATTGAATTCTTGGTTAGCTCGACTTTCTCACAGTCGAGAAAGATTTCTGTTGCTAAATAACCTACTTCTTCCAATTGAGCAGGTCGCCCATTCGGTCGAGGATAGTGTCGAGTTCTTCGTAGTCGAGCTTGTCGAGGTATTTGTTTGCCGGTTTTCGTGTGAGCGGAGTCTTGATGATTCCACGTCGGTAGTAAGCGGCTTTGTAAGCGTTTGCGCCGAACATATTTTCGAAGTTGAGAGAAGGAATCATTCGTTCCCAGATGTTTCGTGCTTCATCTGTAACGATCTGGAGACCACCGCTATCTACACCCCCGGCGTCGAGAGCGTTCCAGAGCTTCACGTGGGCATCGGTGATGTGACCAGCTGGCATTGTTCCGCAGGATCCACGTCGATATTCGTCGACTAGATAGCGTCCGCCCATTCCGCCCATCAAACCTTTGACTGCCCCACCGGCTTTTTCGAGCAATTCCGTCATGATCTGGCCGGGTAGGTTGCTTTCTTCCTTAACGTAGTCGACGTGTTCGACCTCGTTCAGCATTTTGACCATCATATTTGTCGGCACAACAGGTCCGGCAGGTGGCTTGTTGTTCTGGATCCAAACTGGAAGTTGTCCCATTTCGGCGATGGCTACGTAGTGATCCCAAACTACCTGTCCGGCAGCACCATTTGGTGGCATTGCCATTACAGCATCGGCACCTAATTCGGCGGCGTTTTTGGTTAGTTCAATAGATACGGCTGTGGATGCCCCGCTGACGCCAGCAATTACCGGAACGGCGCCGTTTACGACTTCAATTCCAGTCTTGAGAACTTCTTTTCGTTCTGCGTCGGTGAGAAATGGACCTTCTGATGCGTTCACTGGAAGGACGATTCCATGTGCCCCGGTTTCAACACTGAAGGCGATGCACTTTTGAAGAGATTCCCAATCGACGGAAAGATCTTCGTTGAATGGGGTGACTGGAATGGCGTAAACGCCGCGGAATTGAGTTGAAGTGGTCATTGATGGTTTATTTCAAGCTAAGGTTTGGATTGTAACGATGGAAGAATACTCCCTCGATTGTGGGGTAAGATGCTGCGATTAGTTGAGATCGTCAGCAATTTACCCGCTGACACAACGTAGATGAGGAATACCGATGGCAGAGACAATGCGAGCAGCACTGGATGATGGAACTGGTCAGTACGTAGTTCAGGACGTGCCGATGCCCGATATGTACGACGGTTCGGCTATGATTCGAATTCGCCAGACGGGTATTTGCGGTTCTGACTTGCATATGACCGCCGACAGGACAGAAGCACAAGAAATGGCTTCGGGTCACGAGGTTGCTGGAGAAATCCTCGAACTTACAAAAGGCGAAACCAAACTCAAAGTTGGTGATCATGTCGCTGTCGAGATGATTGGTGCCGGTCGAGCTTGCTTGAATTGCCACTTTTGCCGATATGGCCAGTGGAAGCATTGTTTGGATCTTGCCCCTGACACGGGTGGCGGCTTCGCTCAGTACATGACTCGTAAAACAGCTGGAATTTTCAAACTGCCTGACTCGATGGATTGGGTAGATGGTGGTGTTGTCGAGCCGATGGCTGTAAGTGTCCACGGATTTCGCTACGCCCGAATGCAGCCAGGCGATGTTGTTGGAGTTGTTGGTGCGGGAACGATTGGTCTATCTGCAATTGCAGTTGCAAAGGCGTACGGAGCACGAAAAGTAATCGCATCTGCTCGTTACCAGCATCAGGCTGAAGCTGCGAGGAAGATGGGTGCGGATATCGTTGTTGGATCGGAAGCGGGGGCGTTTGAAGCGGCATGTTTAGATGCTACGGATGGTCTTGGTGCCGATTTTGTTGCCGAATCGGTTGGTGGCAATCAAACGGTTTCATTCACGCAGGCGATAAAAGCGACTCGAAATCAAGGCACGATGTTGTATTTGGCGGCTATCAGATCTCCCATGCCGGTAGATTTGCTTGAGCCGATGCTTCGTGAAATCCGAATGCAGTCGGTGATTTGCTATGGCGTTATTGATGGACGTCATGATTTTGAAGTCGCAATCGATCTGCTGGAATCAGGCGAGATCCCTTATCGCGACATTGTTACGCATCAGGTTGAACTCGAAAACATTCAAGAAGGTTTCGACCTTGCAGGCGACAAGACTTCAGGCTCGATCAAGGTGCACGTGAATATTTAGACGTTAGTGCTAGTCGCACTGTGCATAGCGACTGCATTAGATTCCATTGTCATCGAACGACTTAGTCAAGCGTTTAAGAACGTTAGTTTCGCTCGTAGCATTTGGACTCAGGCCGTCGCGGTAGCAGCCAACGAAGGCTAGTTTTGGGCAGTTCTCGCTAATGAAGTAACCGCTGGCGTCTAACTTATAGCGCGCTAGATGCCGGTTTAGTCGCGAGCACTATGATCTATTTCTTCGGTAGCGATTTCTTCCCATATTTGATCGACGTATCGATATGAGATGCCGCAGTGGCTGCATGTTTTGAATATGAGTGTCGCGTTTGCACTAACATCGACCGGTACAATCGAGAAGTTGTGTCTGTTGTCGTTCGAACCAAGAATACAATCGTTCATTATTTCTCTAGCTCCATTTAGGCGCGCCCATTATCTTCGAAAAATAGTGTGAGCCTGCCGTTTATTGCGGTTACTATTTCATACGTTATTTCGGGTGTCATAGAAAGATTCGCTATAAGGTCTACGGGCACTCATTTGGCGACTATGTTAATCGCGATATCCGTCTATTGCGTTGGCTCGCATATAGTCCTTATCGAGTTCGATCCCGAGGCCAGGTCGGTCTGATAGGTATATTTTGTCGCCGCGGATATCCAGTGGGTGATCGATCATAACGTCGTAGGCATTGAGCTTAGCTCGCGACGTTTCGACTCGGTAGTGGTTCGGCACTGATGCCATGGCGTGTGCACCGGCGAGGACATTAATAGGTCCACTGGCGTCGTGAGGCGAGATCGGAATGTAGTATGCCTCAGCCATCGTTGCGATCTTCTTGATTTCGCTGATTCCGCCGGTCCACGTTACGTCCGGCATTATGAAATCGGCAAGTTCGTTTTCAAGAATTGGAATGAACTCCCAGCGGGTGTGAATCCGTTCGCCGACACAAATCGGAACGTCCACATTGTCACGGACCTGTCTGAGGGCGTGGATGCTTTCAACGGGAACTGGCTCTTCAAACCAGAAGATGTTGTACGGCTCGAGCGCTCGGGCAAGTCGGATGGCGGTAGGGGCATCGAATCTGCCGTGAGCGTCGATGAGGATTTCGAAATCTGGACCAACCGCCTCTCGAATTCCGGCAATTCGTTCGACTCCAAGGTTTTCAGCCTCGGCACTTAATTGTCCTGTTAAGTAGCCATTAGATTCTTCAACGTGGTGTGGGTGGAAGGGGTCGGTCTTCAGAGATTTTTGTCCGGTTGCAACGATCGCTTTGGTGTGCTGGATCATGTCTTCTACGGATGAACCGTCTTCAGGGTGGCAGTAGATCGGAATGCCTTCCCGTATGGGACCGCCGAACAGTTCAGATATTGGCAGGCCAAGAACTTTTCCTCGGATGTCCCAGAGAGCGATATCGATGCCAGATATGATGTTTGTTGTTGCTCCACGTGATCCCATGTACGTGAATGATCGGAATATTTTGTTCCAGATCATTTCTATGAGTCTTGGGTCATCACCGGATATTAGGTCACTGACGTGCCTGAGTGATGCGCAGACGGCTCGGTTGGATACTGCTGACGTACCTGTTATTTCACCCCACCCTGTGACCCCTTCATCGGTGTTTACTTCGACGTAGACATATTCTCGATCGCGTATTCGGCTGTCGTTGGCGGTGTCGAGATATGGGCTTGGTGCTGATACTAGCCACGGGGTGACTTTGGTGATTTTCAATAGGGAATTGGCTCCGGGTGATGTTGGTTCGAAATGCACGACGGAATCGTATGTCGGAAGCGGCGGGTTGTCGAGGGAATTGTGCGGAATAAAAAAAGACCCCGCATCGTGCGAGGTCTTTTTTTATTCTAGATGGTAGCCCCGCGGAGAATCGAACTCCGGTCTCAGCCTTGAAAGGGCTGTGTCCTAACCGCTGGACGACGGGGCCGTGCATTGTGAATGAGCGGCTTCTCAGCGGCGGTCATTTTAAGCACTAATTATCAGCATACCGCAGAGTCAGTGAAACGGCGATTTGTGGAGGCTACCAATTTTGGGTTTTGGTTGCGGGATTGCGTTAGTAGCGGTGTCGTTAGCTTTGGGCATCGTCCAACAACTTGGTCGCTCGTCGGAGTGGGTTAGGTTCCATCGTCATCGTACGACTCAGTCACGCATCACAGTCTTGTACCTAGTCCTTTCGTCTGGAAGTGGACCGTTGTTTCGTGCTCGGCTATATCGCTTAGAGAGTGCTCGCAGGGCATTCGTTCGCCAAGGGGCAGCGCGGGCATTGGGCGATGCGGGCTTTGCAGATTTGGCGACCGTGGGTGATCAAGAGCACGTGCATGTCGTAGCGATCATCTTCAGGGATGAGATCTTCCATGATCGGATGCGCTTGGTCGGCAGTTGTTTTTTCTTCGATAAGACCCAGCCGTTTCGAAACGCGATGGATGTGCGTGTCGACCGGGAATGCTGGCATTCTGAGCGAAAACGACATTACGACTGCAGCAGTTTTTGGTCCGACGCCCGGAAGAGATGTGAACCATTCTCGAGCTTCTTCGAGCGGCCTGTTTGCTAGGAACTCTAGTTCAAAATGTCCCAGTCGTTTTAGAATTTCGACGAGGATTTGCTGAATGCGAATGGATTTCTGATTGGATAGGCCGCCGTGTTTGATTGCTTGAGCGACTTGCGACGTTTCCGCTTCGATAACCTCACCCCAAGTCGGTAGGACTTTGCGCAGCGAGTCGTAGGCGCGCTCGGCGTTTAGATCGGAGGTGTTCTGAGTGAGTACCGTAAAGATCAGCTCGTCAATGGCGATCATTCTCGGTCGCCATTCGATTGGGCCGTAGATTGAATTCAAACGTTTTTTGACAAGTGCCGGGGCGACAGTCGGAGTCCGCTTCTTGGCTGATGTGGAGCGTTTCGGTGACCGTTTTTGCGACGGGGAAGGCATGGTTGCCTAGTAGTTACGTGACTGAACGTACTCAGCGAGTGCGAGCAGGGAATCTAGCGATTCTGATGCGGGGATGCCATCGAGATTACTGAGTGCAGCTTCGATGTAATCGTTGGCTACCTTGTGGGTTTTCTCTAGTGCACCAGTTTGCTTGATCGCTTCGACTGCTCCGGGTAGTAGATCGAGCCGTGCTTCTTCTGGAGCGTCGAACAGTGCCAGAATTTCTTCTGAAGCTCCGTTCTCCGATGCAATGATTGCTGGGAGAGTGAGGATGCCTTCTCCGAGATCGTGTCCGGCAGGTTTACCTAATTCTTCACTGGTTGCGCTGTAGTCCAGTAGATCGTCGTAGACCTGATACGCCATGCCGATGTTGTAGCCGAAGTCGCGAACGTTTTTGACGGCTGCTTCATTCCCACCACCAAGTACAGCACCGCTCTCTGCAGCTGTGCAGAACAGAGAGGCCGTCTTGTCATAGATTCTCTGATTGTAGTCCTTGAGCGGAACACCGGGTTTCCAAGCTGTATAGATTTCGTTTAGCTCGCCGCGTGCCAGCTCGGTAATGGTTTCTGCGAATCGTCGGACGAGTCGTACATTGTTGGTGTCGCAAACATACATAGCGGATGTGGCGAAGACGAAATCACCTATCAGTACGGCCACGTTTCTACCCCAGAGTTTGCTGGCTGTTTGGTGCCCACGTCGGGTGTCGGCATGGTCGACCGTATCGTCGTGGACGAGAGTTGCGATGTGCAATAACTCGACAGCAGTTGCCATTTTAATTGGCATTTCGTCGCGAGCTGCGCCGAATAGTCGAGATGCGAGAAGGGTTAGTGCTGGGCGAACACGTTTTCCTGGCGTGGCGAGAACGTGACCGAGTTGAGCGTCTAGATCGCCGGCTTGCTCGGGAGAGCTTTCGGGTGCTCTATCGGCGATGGTCGCAATTTCAGCAATAACGGCTTGCAGGTCGTCGGCGACTGGCTCGTAGATACTTTCTTGCGTAATTGCTTCAACCATAAGTAATCTCAAAATTGTTTCTGAGTTTGCTCAACTATTCGCTGGCTAGTCGGGCGTTTTCTTCTTCGATTATCGAATCATCGAGCTTCGTGAACAGCCGTACTGGCTTCTCGATGGGAGCACCCGGAACGATTTCTCGTCGGTTCCAGCCGTCTGCTAATGTGTCGCTGCTCTGGAACAGCATACTGTGTATCTTGTCGGCCGAAGTTGGCAGGTATGGGTAGAACACGGTACGAAGGGTTGATATTACGTTCAGGCTGACCCACAAAGCGGTTCCGGCAGTTTCTTTGTCGACTTTGACGACTTTCCAAGGTTCTTTGCTGTCGACGTACTGATTGCCGTGTCGGGCGAGTCTCATTGCAGCGCGTAGACCGTCACGGAATCGACGAGCGTCGATTGCTTTCGAGACTTCTTCGAGAGCTGTGTCACAGGCGGCTAACGCTGCTTTGTCGCTATCGTCGAGTTCGCCAGGAGTTGGAGCTGCGTTGTCGAAGTTTCGAGTCGTGATCGTGAGTACTCGATTTACGAAGTTTCCGAACGTTGCAACAAGTTCGTTGTTGTTTGCTGCGTGGAATCCTTCCCAAGTGAAATCGGAGTCAGATGTTTCCGGCATGATCGACGATAAGTAGTAGCGGAGCGGGTCGGCTTCGTATCGTGAGAGGAAGTCGGTCACCCAAATGGCGTTACCTGTGCTCTTCGAGAAGTCGGCTCCACCGATGTTTAGATATTCGTTTGCGACCACATCGGTTGGCAAGTTGAGATCGCCACTGCCCATAAGAATCGATGGCAGCATGATGGTGTGGAACGAGACGTTGTCTTTGCCCTGGAAGTAGTAGGACTCGCCTTCAGGGTCGACCCAGAATTTTTTCCACTCGTCTGGTGTTCCGTTTTGTTCAGCCCATGCTCGGGTGGCTGATAGGTAGCCAATTACGGCTTCGAACCATACGTAAATTCGCTTCGCTTCCCAGTCGTTAAGAGGGACTGGTACCCCCCAATCTATGTCGCGAGTGATGGCTCGGTCATGGAGTCCTTCACGAAGCATTCCGAGTGTTTGGTTCCGAACGTTGGATCGCCAATCGTCCTGCCCGGTGACCCATTTTTCTAACTTCTCTTGGAAGTCACCAAGTTTGAGCATGTAGTGGGTGGTGTCTTTGAAGACCGGCGTCGAACCGTCACGCTTGCTTCGAATGTTGATTAGGTCGATAGGATCGAGCGTTCGGTCGCAGTTATCACATTGATCGCCACGCGCTGATTCGTGTCCGCAGTGTGGGCAAGCGCCTTCTACGAATCGGTCGGATAGGAAACGCTGTTCGGTTTCCGAGAACGGCATCGATTGAATTGCTTCGACTAAGTGGCCGTTTTCCAAAAGCTTGGTAAATAGCTCTTGAGCGACTTCGATGTGACGATCGGTATGCGTGTGCGTGTACAGATCGTATGAGAACGACATGTCGGTGAGGGCTTTATTCCAGATGTCGTGGTAGCGCGTTGCTATTACCTCTGGCGATACGCCTTCTTCGGCTGCTTTGAGCGCAGTTGGGGTGCCGTGCATGTCGGAGCCGGAGACCATTGCGACTTCGTTACCGATGATTCGGTGATATCGGGCAAAGATGTCGGCTGGGACGTTCATGCCTGCGATGTGGCCGAGATGCGGTTCGCCGTTTACGTACGGCCATGCGACGGCGACAAGAATTTTTCGAGGCAAGTGAATTTCCGGTTTGTTACTGGGCTAGCTGAGACGGCGGGTCGATTTCGCCTGCCGACGATGATTTCGTTCTGGGATTTATTATAGCGTCGGTCGTGTTGGAATCAGAATGAATTCGTGATCATTAAGATGTGATGGTTTTAGGTTATTCTGCTTACTTGAGGTCTTTGTTCAGTGAGAGTTGGTAGACCCGGTTTTTAGCCGCACGCGTTATATCGACGGCGCGTTCTACTAGAGTTCGTCCGCTGAGACCGTTTTCTTTTAGGTTACTGAGGACTTCTGAAATTTCATCGTCAGAAAGTTCGATGTTTGCTGCTTTGCCCGCGCCTTGGATGACAACTACGAATTCGCCTTTCGGTTGCGTGTTGAAATGGGCGATCGCTTCGGCGGCTGTTCCACGGAAGGTTTCTTCGTAGAACTTGGTTAGCTCTCGGCAGATGACGAGTTGTCGATCTGGGAACGCTTGATTGATGTTTTCGAGTGTTGCTTGAATTCGATGTGGCGACTCGTACGCGACTACTGGCCCTGATTCCTGTGCGGCGTTGTTTAGCGTCGCTAGTTGTTCATTCTTTTTTCGTGGAAGAAATCCTAGGAAGAGGAATCTATCGAACGACCAGCCTGTGATGGACAATGCGGCGACTATTGCCGATGGTCCGGGGATTGGTATTACATCGTGTCCGGCTTCAACTGCTGCGGCGACTAGTGCCGACCCGGGGTCGCTTATTCCGGGTGTTCCGGCGTCGGATACAACTGCCATGTCGCCGTTTTCAAGTTTTTCTACGAGAGATTGAAGCCGCTCAGGAGAGGTGTGCTCGTGGAGGCTTTCGAGTCGTGGCGAAACGCCGATGTGGTTGAGGAGTTTTCGAGAGACGCGGGTGTCTTCGGTGGCGACGGTCATTACGGTCGAGAGAATTTCCGTCGAGCGCTGTGAGATGTCGGAGAGATTTCCGATTGGCGTTGCGACAACGTAGAGGGTCGACACTGGTTAGCTTTTGGCGTTCAAGGAATTGAGGATTTTATCGATTGCGGCGTTGTGCTGATCGTCGGCATGGTATGAGCTGCGGACGAGTGGACCGGCGGCTACATGCTTGAATCCCATCTTCAAACCTTCCTCTTCGAGCTCTTTGAACTCTTCAGGTCGGTAGAAGCGGATGATCGGGTGATGGCGCTTGGAAGGTCGGAGGTATTGGCCGATTGTAAGTAGATCAGTGTTTGATTCGCGCAGGTCATTCATGGTTTGAAGAATTTCGGGCTTCGTTTCGCCAAGACCGACCATCATTCCAGATTTTGATGGCATGACCGCGTTGATCTCTTTGACACGCTTCAGCAGTTCGAGAGATAGATCATAGTTCCCTCGGGGCCTAACCTTTTTGAATACTCGGCGAGTAGTTTCAATGTTGTGGTTTAGAACGTGCGGCCCGGCGTTGATGACTCGTTCGAGTGATTCGAATTCACCTTCAAAGTCGGGGATCAACACTTCGATTTTGCAATCGGGGGTGGTTCGTCGAACTTGCTTGATCGTTTCCGAGAATATTCCTGAGCCGTAGTCGCCTAAATCATCACGATCGACTGACGTGATCACCGCGTAGCTGAGTTCCATTTGCTTCACGGTTGAGGCAACACGGATAGGTTCAGCTTGGTCGACAGTTCCGGGCCAGCCAGTTTTCACATTGCAGTAGGAGCACGCTCGTGTGCAGGTATCGCCCAGGATCATGAAGGTGGCGGTGCCACGCTCCCAGCATTCGCCGATGTTTGGGCATGCTGCTTCTTCGCAGACTGTGTTCAGGCTTGCGCCTTTGATCTTCTTGCGAATTTCAAGGAAGTTTTCACTGCCGGGGGCTTTGACCTTGAACCAGTCAGGGAGACGTCGCTCGACTGATGGTGATCCTACGTTTTCTGACTTTGAAACCAATGATTTGTTTTCGATTAGATTAGGAAGAATTGACCATTTGGTGGCCGTGATTCGCGCCGAGCTAGGCGCATCGTAGCCTGAACTAGTTCAGAATAACAGATAGGGTATTTTTTTAATCGACTAAATTTTGTTTTTGTGAGTCTTGTGATTCACGTTTGAGGCACGAATTTCGTAATGGCAAAGCGTAAGCGGCGAAAGCTCTATAACGGTCCTAATTTGACCGAGCATATCGATTTGAAACCGGGTGACAATTTCGAGGTCACTTTGGGTGCGATTAACGATGCTGGTGACGCTGTCGCTGAGATCGATGGTGCGCCAGTAATCGTATCTGGTGGACTTCCTGGTGAAGTTGTAATTGCCGAGGTTCAGAAGAAGTTTCCAGAACGAATCGCAGCGATTGTTTCGCAGGTGCTTGAGCCAGCCGCTGAACGAATTGAGCCGGAATGTAAGTATTTTTTGGCTTGTAGCGGGTGTCAGTGGCAGCACGTTTCATACGGTCATCAGCTTCAACTGAAACGCGAACGCGTACAGCGTGAGATCGCTAATTACGAGAATCTCTCGGGCGTCGAAGTTGATCTGACGGTTGAGAGCGAGAAGCGACTCAAATACCGCAATCACGGTCGATTTACGATTGGTAAGTACGAGGATTCTGGCGAGGTTGGGTACAAGAACGCTGTGACCAGGCAATTTGTGCGTATCGAAGAGTGCCTACTGATGGACGAGAAGGTGAACGACACGATCGCTCTTGTTCAGGACAAGATGGAAGGTCAGACGCAGATGTCGATACGAGTCGGAGTTAATACCGATTCGATGCTCGTTCAACCTAAGATGGAAATTCCGGGATTGGATCTCGTGACCGGAGTACAACACTACGAAGAAGAGGTACGAGATTCACGATTCACGGTGGCGGCTTCTTCGTTCTTTCAGGTGAACACGGGTCAACTTTCACGTGCTGTCGATGAAGTTCGTGAGCTGCTTGAGCTTAGCGGTGATGAAGTGATGATCGACGCGTATTGTGGCGTTGGAGTGTTTGCAGTGTTGATGTCGCCGTATGTAAATCGGGTAATCGGAATCGAAGAGTCAGCATCGGCGATCGAGGATGCGAATCGAAACTTGAACGGCACTACGAACGTCGAATTCATCGAGGGTAAGACTGAGCACGTGATGGCCGATTGGCAGGACGATGATTCGGTTGATGTGCTGTTGCTTGATCCGCCTCGAGTTGGTTGCCACCCGGATGTTTTGGAATCGGTCAAGAAGTTAAAGCCTAAAAAGGTGTTAATGATTTCCTGCGAGCCAGCGGCCATGGCTCGGGATCTCGATATTATGTGCGAAGGCGGGATGTACAAGCTCGATACCGTTCGACCGGTCGACATGTTCCCGCAGACTCGACATGTTGAGACTATCAGTGTGTTGTCGTTTCAAGGGACTCAGGATTAGCTGTGATGGTGAGTTCTTCTGGCATAAATGGCAAAAAAATAGTACTTGCTAGCGGTTCACCGCGACGTGCGGAAATTTTGTCTGAGTTTGGGTTTGATCTGAAAATCATGCCGGCTTCTGTTGATGAGGACGCCATTTTGGGTCGAGGACCTGATCTTGTTTCGGCCGTGCAGGAACTGGCGTTGGCGAAGGCTTCTTATGTAGCAAAATCGAACGTTGGAGAGTTTGTGCTTGGTGCGGATACGATCGTTGTTTTCGAGAACGAAGTGTTCGGAAAGCCTGAATCGTCCACCGAGGCCTTGGTGATGCTGACTCGATTGAGCGGGCGTCGGCACCAGGTGATTACTGGTGTTGCTGTTGTGAATCCCACCGGAGAGTATCAGACTAAGTTTGTGAGCACGTCGGTTGTTTTTCGTAATCTAGACGACAGTGAAATTTCTGAGTACGTTTCAACCGGACTGCCTCTGGATAAAGCAGGCGGTTATGGGATTCAGGATTCTTCCTTTGCTCTGGTTGCGAGTTACGATGAGTGTTATTTGAATGTTGTTGGGCTACCTATGTGTGCATCGAGTGATTTGTTAGAAGAATCTGGTTTTGAGATTGACGTATCGCTTGTATGCGCTGGTCATGCTGTGTCTGGCAATTCTGACTATACGGAGTCGTTGTAGTGGGTTTCATGGGACTTGGCGGATTAGAGGTATTGCTCATTGGGGCGATAGCTCTCTTCGTGGTTGGTCCTAAGCGTTTGCTAGAAGGCATTCGTGGTGGCCGGAAGATTTATTCAGACCTGAAGCGGCAGCGTGATGCCTTGCAGTCGCTGATTACCGAGGCTATTGATCTTGAGGATCTAAAAGAACAGGTCGTGATTGATGACATTAAAGAGAGAGTGAAAACACTTGAGGATGACTTGAAGCTGGATCAGGTGGCTGAGGAATTTCGTAAGGCCAATGAAGTTGTAGACAAGTCTATTCCGCGTGACTGGAAGTTAAGGCCGCCGCCTATTCAGGTCGATTCTGAACTTCGTAAAGCCATTCCTGATCTGGATATTTCGGGTGACAGCGATGGCGGTGGTTCAACTGTCGCGAAGAAGGCTGGTCCAACTGAGGTTATTGATGGGGATGAAAGTTCTACACCTGCAACTGATGCATCGAGTCGTGATTCAGGTGAGGTGAATTCGTGACCGACAACGCCATGTCGATTATCTCGCACTTGAACGAACTGAAACGTCGGCTGTTTCGGGTAGCGATCGTCTCTGTGATATTCATAGCGGTGGCCGTGGTCAATTTCCGATGGATATTCAACGAGTTCACTGCAAATGCCCGTGAGCTGATCGAAGCTGCGGGCGGCGATATTGTTCAGTTAACGCTTACCGAAGCGTGGGTTGCTGCAGCTAAATTGGCGGTGATGGTTGGACTGACGGCTGCGTTGCCATATTTCTTGTTTGAGATGTCACGGTTCTTCCAGCCTGGATTGAAATCGGATGAAAGGAAATATGTTTACTTCTTAATTCCTGGAGCTCTAGTTTCGTTCGCTATTGGGGCGACGTTTGCTTATCTGATTTTGATACCGAGATTGTTCGAGTTCATGCTGGAGTTCCAAGGCAACTTGGCTGTACCTACAATTACGACGGCATCTGTCGTGTCTATGACGGTTGGAATCGTATTCTGGCTGGGCACGATATTCGAATTGCCGATCGTAATGTATCTACTGGCGAAAATCGGATTGATCAAATCGAAATGGGTAATGAGCAAGATACGGTGGATGATCTTGCTTGCGTTTGTTTTCGGCGCGGCTGTTACGCCTACAGATCCGATTTCACAGGTGATTGTCGCGATTCCCGTAATGGCGCTATTTGGTATTGGTCTGCTGTTGGTGAAACTGGCAGAGCGGGGACGCAACGAATAAGACGCTGTTGGCGTCTTGAATGGTTCGTACGTGTTGGTTAACCTAGGATTTACTAGCTAGATTTAGCGTCGTCATCGTCTTTATCGCCAGTGCCGTAATCCGACTTCTTGCCCTTGGTATCGATGGCGGATTTGAACTCGTTTATGGCCTGTCCCATGCCTTTGCCGACTTGTGGCAGTTTGCCTACTCCGAAGAGAAGCAAGACGATTACGAGTATGAGGGCGATTTGCCAGATGCCAAAGTTCTGCAGCACAGATAAAGCTCCAGGTTGTCCCTAGTTTGTTCGGGACTTGTTAAATCGAATCAGGATTCATATGTAAGTATACGCCGAAGGTTAGAAGGCGCATATCTGAGGCGTGAGTTTTTTCCCCGGCCTAACTCAGATTTGAGCGTTCTGCGTTCTGCGTTCTGCGTTGTCGGCCGTAGCCGTTAGCCCATGTATCGCCAGACGGCTACCACTCGGCTGAGGACTTCAATGTCTTCTGATCGGAATGTCATTGCCGCTATTTGCGAGTTGGCTGGCTCTAGGCGGGTTCGTGGACCTTCTGAGTAGAAATGCTTGAGAGTCGTGGTGTTGTCGGACTTGATGCGTACTGCTGCCATCTGGCCATTTCGTACAGATGCCGCTTGTTCCATGATGACAAGATCACCATCTGAAATTAAGGCGTCGATCATTGATTCGCCTCGTACCTTCAAGGCGTAGACGCCTTCGCCAGTGCCCGTTATTGCCTGGGGAAGATCTATGAGCTCAGAGCCGGAGAGATCAGACCATGTGTCGTTCTCGGGCATAGGGAACGGCGCTCCTGCAGCGATAGTTCCGAGCAGCGGGACGGCTACCGTATCGATTTCGACTTCTACAGAGTCGCGCTGGAGGCTTAAGCCCCGCGAGACTTCGGAATGGCGGTTCAAGTAGCCGCTCTCTTTGAGTCGGTCGAGGTTGTATGAGACGACGGATGTGGAACTGATATCACAGCCGTTTTGGATATCTCTAATACTCGGCGGGTAGTCGTTTTCGTCGATGAACTCCTCGATGAACGAAAGTATCGTTAATTGCTTTTCGGAGAGCTTCTTCATCTGTGCTGTTCCTGAACTGGGGTCTGGCCGGTGACTCATTAGTGTGTCTGTATTCGCACTAATGTTCTGAAAATTATCAGCCGACACTGTTCCGTGTCAATGGAGCGTGTCACAAATTGCGATCATAAGTTCGTAACTAATATGTCTAAAAGAGCCATGCTGATTAAGAATGAGTGAGTTTTAGTGCTGATGACCTGAGTGGTCGTGATCGTCGTGGCTGTGATCGTGGTCATGCCCGGCATGATCATGTCCGGCATGCGCGTCCAATCGTGGAGGTGGCTGAGGAGGGGCTGGTTGCGAGTGACTGTGTGACGGATCGATGTGAGCGTTTGGGTGAGTCGGGTGATCGTCACCGAATGAGATGCCTTCGAGATTACCTGGAGGGGCACCAACGGTTTCAGCATGCCCAAACGCAACATAGTGCGGTGGTTCGCCTTCGAAGACGAGATATGCGGATTGCTTGGTCGAAAGTGACTCATGGCCGCCGAACCATACAACGAGCGGGCCATTCACCATCTGTATGGGGCCGTCTTTTACAGGTCGTTTTACGTCTTCGTCGATTTCACCTGAACCGACAGGGCCGATACCCCATTTGTAGGTACCTTTGAAATCACCTGGTATGACGAATCGCCATCTAGGGATTAGTCCTTTCCAAGGGGCTACTTCGACCGCGACTCGATTTTCCACTCCTTCAAAAGGATGATGGATTCGCCAGTTGAACTGGGTGTCGTCGGCTTGTGACGGTGGACCGGGTCGATGGGTATCGGCCGCATGGTCATGCTCGTGCTCTGGGAAGTTTTTCGGACCCTGAGTCAAAAGGTCTATCCCGAGTTAGCTAGAAAGCTTGTTGTACTGCTTGGTGAGTCGAGACTTCTTGCGAGCAGCAGCGTTTCGGTGCATAACACCCTTGGTAACTGCTTTGTCGAGCGCTGAGATTGCGATGGTTAGTGTTGCGTCTGACTCGTCGGTCTTAGAACCAGACTCGAGTACTTCCGCAACAGCTCGTACACGGCTGCGAGTGAATGATCGAGTCGATCGATTGCGATCGGCTTTGCGGGTCTGAGCGCGCAAAGTTTTAGCGGCGGGCATTGATGTTCCTTGATAACTGTTCTGAATTCTGTGTAAAACGACTTTATGCGATTTTTCGAGTTTGTATTGCTACAGACTCAGCGCTTCGCTGACCCGGAAGACACTGTCTACACCTGGGATCGTTTCCACGCGTGAGAAGAGCCGGCTTAACTGCTCAACCCCAGTAGTGTACACCGTAAGCGATACAGTACAGGCATTGGTTTTCTCGTCTTCGTCCGATGTCAGGGAATGAATATTTACGTTTTCAGATGAAACGACATTTGTGATGTCTCGAATGAGTCCAACGCGGTCGAATGCTTTTATCTGTAATCGAGAGGCGTAGGTCGTCTCGTAATGACCCCAAGCGACTGGTAGGTGGCGGTCGGTATCTTCTCGATCACGGAGGATAGAACAGCCTTGCCTGTGTACCGTTACACCTCTGCCGCGAGTTAGGTATCCGGATATTTCATCACCGTGCACCGGGCTA
>JAPKFF010000127.1:0-4683 GCA_028821715.1 Dehalococcoidia bacterium | reverse complement strand
CGACCCTCTCCTTGGCAAGGAGATGCTCTACCACTGAGCCACTTCCGCTAGCACTTTCAACAGTAAGCAATCTCAGCCGTATGGTCAACCCGCGCAGCGGTGATTTAGTTCGAGTGCGGGCTAAATTCACCTAAAAATGTGCAGCTAAAACCGTTTGAACAGTTCCTTGCAAGCAGCAGCCGGATGGTAATCCGTCTTCGATGCTGGACTTTTTAGATTGTCGTATCGCTGATTATTATTGTCGAGAATACGATACCAGCCACCGTATTTCTGATCAACGAGATTATCTAACGACCATTGCCATGTTAGCTCGTACCAGTCCCAGTACAGATCATTCCCCGTTCGCTTCGCCAATAAACCTGCGGCGGCGATAGTTTCAGAGAGCACCCAGTAATACCTATCCGTATCGATGATTCCTCCAGAAGGGCTGATCGAATAATTGAACCCACCGTTCTCTTTATCCCAACCTTTCTCCACCGCCGCATCGAATAGTTTTTGCGCCTGAGGAAGCATCCAGTCCTGCGGATTGTGCTCTTCGAGGATGAGTAAAAGCTTCGTCCACTCAGTCCAGTGTCCTACTAGATAGCCATACGGCCGGAACAGGTTTTTTTGATCGTCGAGGTTGTAGTTCCAATCAATTGCCCAATCTTCGGAGAAGTGCTCCCAAATCATGCCAGTTGATTGACCCGCAAGGTCGATGCACACCCGCTTCGCTAGAATCGTGGAGCGATCAATGTACTTACGCTTGCCCGTAGCCTCATAGGCAGCGATCATCGCCTCGCATGTGTGCATATTGGCGTTTTGCCCACGGTACGGATCCGTGATCAACCAATCAGGTGATATCTCATCGACGTAAAGCTCGTCATCACTTCGCCAGAAATGTTCGTCCATTAGTTCGAAAGTTTCGGCGAGAGGCTGTGCAGCTTCAGAAATGCCAGCCTTCAATGCGGTGGCGAACGCCAGAAGTACAAATGCATGGCCGTAGCAGTGATTCGTGGCGTCAGCTATATCTAGACCATCGAGCACCCATGCATAGCCACCATTCGGTTGTCGATGATGCTCTACAAGAAACTTCACACCGTGACGAGCTGCTTCGAGATAGTCGGGCTTGTCGAGCATCTTTGACGCCGTGGCGAAGAGGTAGACGAATCGGCAAGTGCCAACTAGATGCTTGGTTTGATCATCGAATATCGAACCGTCGTCACGAAACTGATTGATGTAGCCACCGAGTTGGTTATCGATGCAATCTGGATAGTAGAAGTTGGCGATCTGTTGAACTTGTTCGCTCAGGAACGCTTTGGATCGGAATTTAGCCGAGGTTGAATAAGTACTCATTGTGATCGTTTTTGCGGACTTGCATCCTGCTTTTACCTAACCGCTCTAACTCCCTCTTATATTCGGAGGGAGAGAAGTCATTGCTAGTCGCTGAGTTTTACAAGCAGCTTGCCGAAGTTCTTGCCGTTTAGTAGCCCGATGAAAGCTTCAGGAGCTTTCTCGAATCCGTCCACGACGTCTTCTTTGTACTTGAGACTTCCGTCTTTGATCCAGTTAGCAATTCGTGTACGAGCGATCTCGTGCTGTAGCTCGAAGTCGTAAACCAAAAAGCCTTCGATAGTAGTCCGGGTTCGAATCAGTGCTGCCATGTTTCGTGGACCTTGCGGGGGAGTGGAGGCGTTGTATTGCGATATCTGCCCACAGATGGCAACACGTGACTTGAGTGCAAGGTTTTCGAATACGGCATCCGATACCGGGCCGCCTACATTGTCGAAGTAGCAATCGACACCAGTTGGCGAGAGACGTGCCAGTTCAGCAGAAACATCTTGGGTTTTGTAATTGATAACGGCGTCAAATCCGAGTTCATCAATGGTGTAAGCACATTTTTCATCACTACCCGCTACGCCGATCACGAAACAGCCGTTGAGCTTGCCGATCTGCCCAACAACAGCTCCAACAGCACCCGAGGCGGCTGAGACAACCAGCGTGTCACCAGCTCGCGGCTTCAATACTTCAAGTAAGCCGAAGTACGCCGTCATTCCCGGCATGCCAAGAATTCCAAGGGCTGTAGAGATAGGACCTAGATCCGAATTCACGGGACGAACGATGTGCGCACCGACTGCAGCCCATTCCTGCCAACCGATATTGGCACGAACGGTGTCGCCCACTTTGTACAGCGGCGATTCAGATTGCTCCACTCGCGCCACTACTTCACCTGTCATCACTTCGCCGAGTTGTAGGGGAGTTGCGTACGACGGGCCCGATCGCATGCGACCTCGCATGTATGGATCCAAGCTCATGTATTGAGTCCGGATCAATACCTCACCGTGTTTCGGCGTTGGAATTGGTGATTCCACGATTTCGAAGTTCTCGGCTGTTGGCTCACCGTCTGGTCGGCTTGCCATTGTCCACGCTCGGTTTACTGCTTCTGACATTTGATTCTTTTCTATCTAGATTCTTGGCTGGTTGAATAACTGATCTGAATTAACTGTTGATTTCGATTACAAGGTTCCCAAATTCATCGACAGTGACGGTCCAAGCCGGATGAATAACGGTCGTACAATCGGGTTCTTCAATAATTGCTGGGCCGTCGAATACGGCTCCTGCAGGAAGTTTTGAACGATCATATACTGGCGTGTGTACAACGCCTTTTACACCTGAATTTTCAGCAAAATAGACAGGTCGTTCGCCTTTGGGAATCACCGAAACATCGGACCCGGTGCTTTCAAGTTTTCGCATTTGAGGCCGGGCGATTTTTCCGATTGTCGTTAGGCGAAGATTAACGAGCTCGACGGGTTCATCGTTAGCTCTAAATCCGTAAGCCGTTTCATGAGCGTCATGGAACGATTCCGTCAGATCATCTATCCATGTTTGGTCTATCGTTGGCCTGGCTGGAGCCGGAACGCTCAACTCGAAACTCTGTCCCCAGTAGCGCATCTCAATAGCACGTTCAAATACGGGAGCACCCGATGCTGAAGCCGCCACTCTATGCGCTTCTCGTCCCGCTGCTTCAAGACGGTCGAATTCGCTAGTAATTCCAGCATGTTCTATCTCATCGGCACGAATGATCAGCGTCGACGAACCTTCCATTCGCACGTCGGTCACCAGTAAGCCAAGTGCTGAAGCGGTACCGGGACCTTGTGGGATTAGTACACGAGGTATTCCTGCTTGTTCAGCAAGCCGAACGGCATGCGCAGGACCCGCTCCTCCGAATCCTACGAGCATGAAATCACGCGGATCGTGCCCGCGTTGGACAGACACTAAACGGAGAGCGTTGACCATGGCAGTGTTTGCGATTTCTATGATTCCGTGAGCTGCTTCTTCAATCGAAAGGCCAAGTGGTTCGGCACACTGTATGCGAATCGCCTCTCGCGCCGCTTCAAGACTCAACGACATTTCACCGCCTGCAAAATATGCAGGATCAAGCCGACCAAGCACCAGGTTCGCGTCGGTAATCGTTGACTGATCGCCTCCGAGTCCGTAACAAACAGGACCCGGGTCAGCGCCCGCTGACTGAGGTCCAACTCGTAACGCTCCACCAGAATCGACCCATGCGATCGAACCTCCACCAGCCCCAATTTCAACAAGATCAACGACTGGTGTACGGATCGGATATCCGGAAGCTCCACCAAACGCACCCGTACCGCTTTGTGCGGCTCCGCCTACGCTGTAGTCCTTAGTAATGTTTGGTTTTCCATTACGAATCAGACTCGCTTTCGCAGTTGTTCCTCCCATGTCGAACGATATGACGTTTGGGTGTCCAAGAGCAGTGCCCAGCGATGCCGCTGCAACTGCACCGGCTGCCGGACCAGATTCAACCATGAAAACGGGATTCTCTGAAGCTGCTTCGGCCGGATAAACGCCTCCATTGGACTGCATCACAAGCAGCTCGGAAGTTATTTTCGCTGCTTGAAGTTTTTCACTAATCGATGCCAAATATGTGCTAACAATCGGTGCCACAGATGAATTTATAACTGTGGTCGAAGCCCTGAGATATTCTCTGAATTCAGGAACAACGTCAGACGACAAAGAGATGATTACGTCGGGAAGTTTCTCTGCAATCGCTTTGCCAATGCGTTGTTCGTGATCGCCATTGCGGTACGAGTGAAGCAGGCAGACAGCTACGGCCTCTACCCCTGATTCGGCGATACGATCGACGACTTTGTCGAGTGCAGCCTCATCGAGTGGAGTTACGACTTGACCCTTGGCATCAAGTCGTTCCGGCACTTCAAAACAGAGCTGGCGCGGTACTAAAGGTGCTGGCTTTTCGAACTGCAGATCGTAAAGAGAAGGTCGTATTTGCCGTGCGATTTCGAGCATGTCTCGAAACCCCTCAGTGGTAACGAACGCTGTCTTCGCTGTTTTGCCTTCGATGATTGCGTTGGTTGCGACTGTGGTCGCGTGTACAACGTGTTCGATATCTTCAGGTTTTACTGAATCGTCTAGATCAAGCAGCTTTTGGACCGCAGAAATAAATCCTGAAGCAGGGTCGGAAGGTGTGGAAAGAACCTTAGAAGTTGTAACTTGCCCCGTGGCTGAATCGACCAGAGTTCCATCGGTGAACGTGCCACCGATGTCGACACCAATTCTGTATCGACCTGCGTTGTTTACGGTCAATTTGCGGCCCTCGAATTTGTCATATTAGTTCTAGTTTTTATGGTTGCTGATTCGTCGACAGAATCAGTATTC
>JAPKFF010000028.1:0-20851 GCA_028821715.1 Dehalococcoidia bacterium | reverse complement strand
GGTCTCGGCAGCGTTCCTTGCTATCACTGGCTTCTTCTTCGTCGCATCGGTTTCCGATGCGTTCGCTGAAGCAAGTATCCGTGGTTACTTAGCTGGTGCGATTTTCTTCATGATTTTCATGTCACCAGCTCTTACGATGCGTCTCCTTGCTGAAGAGCAAAAATTGGGAACGCTCGAATTGCTGTTGACCTCACCCCTGCGCGAATTCGAAATTGTTTTCGGAAAATTCATCGCAGCTTTAGTTACTACAATGGTAATGGTGGTGCTTTCACTCTACTTCGTGCTTGTGCTGTTTGTTTATGGCGATCCAGACATCGGCCCGTTACTCACTGGATTAGTCGGGCTTACGTTGTATGCATCGGCAACTCTTGCGGTTGGACTGTTCGCCTCAGCGCTTAGCAGTAACCAGATCGTAGGTCTCGTCGTTGGATCTGGAATTCTCACGGCGCTCACGATTATCGATTTCGTGAGCGCAAGACTTTCGGGAACGGCAGCTCAAGTTTTGGATGCATTCCAACTTGGTGCTTCATTCTCGGTTTTCGACCTTGATAGCTTCGGAGTTGCCGAGGGTGGCCACTTCGCAGATTTCGCACGAGGCATCATCTCTCTAACAGATATTGCCTATTACTCATCAATTACAGCAGTGTTCTTGCTCCTCACAGTTCTTGTGTTGGAAGCAAGGCGATGGCGCTAGGCCAGTATTATTAGATGTCTACAGATCAGCAGAACAATCCCGAAAGTCGACCAACTTCCGATTCTCTTCGTGAAAAGACTCCGATTTTCCAGAGTCTGAAAAACAACACGAAATCGATCAGGCAAGCGCTCGCGCTCGTCGGTGTCGGTGCAGTCGTTTTCGGAGTACTTATTTGGATATTCCTGCGAGGTCTTGAAGGTCCGGCCTTCATGGTCGCCGGGGCAGGTTTCGTCCTTCTCCTCATCGACGCTATTATTTCCCTAGCGACGGTCCGCCAGGCAGTATTCGGTCGACGTGGCAGATACGGTCTCAACACCGCAATCGTCTTCATCGTCTTTTTAGCGATCGCAGTGGTAGTGAATTTCACTCTTCACTGGGCAACTGATCGGCCGAGCCCTGAAGGCTGGTTGCGAATCGATACTACGGCTACCAAGCAATTCTTACTTGAAGAGCAGGTAGTGAACACGCTTGAAAACCTGAAAGAACCTGTAAAAATTACAGCGTTCTTCACGACTGATACAGCTGCTGAAGCGGCTGCGTGGCGGGACACCGACGACATGCTCAGTGAGTTCCGTCGTCGATCTGGCGACTTCGACCTCACGTATGATCGGGTCGACCCTGAATTGAACCCGAACGTTGCGACTGCTCTAGGTGTTACTCAGTTCCCGGCTCTCGCCATCGAAGGCGTTGAGAGTCGTCGAACCGAAGTTATCGTAGGTACCAACCCATCGGATGGTCCTAATGTATTTACTGAGCAACAGGTTGTAACTGGACTACTGGTAATCAACCAGATAGCCCAAAAGAAAATTGTATTCATCACCGGGCACTCCGAGCGTGATCTAACCGACGTCATAACCAAGACAGCCATCGGGCTCGCAGGGCGTGCACTTAACCGTGAGAACTATGTCATCCTGAACGAAACCCTTCAGGAACTTGGCACTCGGATGGCTTCAGCCGATCCGCAGGAAATTCCTGCTGCAATTGTGTTTGCAAACCCAACACAAGACTTACTTCCGATCGACCAGCAGGCGTTATTGAATTACGCGCGGTACGGCGGAAGCATCTTGTTCTTGTTTGAGCCTTTCTCAACTCCAGATACCTTCAAGCAGTTCCTCTCTCGCTACGCAGTGGCAATTGGCGATGGTGAAGCTGCCGATATGGCAAGCTTCGTCGCTCCTAGCCCAACGTTCATTCAGGTCAAGAAGAGCAACGGTCAGATGCCAGTGCACCCAGTGACTATCGGTTTTGAAGTTCTTTACATGCCTGGAACGACCCACTTCGGCTGGGCAATGGACCCAGCGGCGATTCCTCTTGTCGATGATCAAACCCCACTTGTAAAACAGGGAATTCTCGCTTCGACCACTTTAAGCAGTTGGTCGGAAACAGATCCTGACATTCTGGATTACGACATGGGGACCGAAATTGCAGGACCATTGCCATTAGCGGTTGTCATTGAGGCAGTTGGTGAAGTTGCCGGCGGTGTTTATTCAGACGGAGAACAGCTCGTTACCATGAATATGATCGTAATTGGTGATACTGATTTCGCTACCAATAACTACTTTGGTTCGGCGAACAACTCCGATCTATTCGTCAATGCGGTCAACTACCTTTCGAAGGACTATGAGCTAATTTCGATTAGAGCGAAGACTGACGCAAACAGGCAACTGTTCCTAACCAAGAACGAACGTGACTTCGTTCGATGGTCAGGATGGCTTCTCATGCCATCCTTGATCAGTCTGTTTGGGTTCTGGACATGGTGGAGAAGGCGCTAAAAATATGAACCTGCGTTTTCTGCTCGTCCTAATAACTGTTCTCTCTTTTGTGTCAATCGGTGTCACTGGGTTCATGACGAACCCGCCCGTAGAGTTTAAAGAGCCAGACCCACCGTTCTTTTACACAATCTCACCTGATGATCTTCGAAACATCAGTATCAACACTGGCGAAAAAGTCTCCAGTTGGACGCTGCGCGAAGACCAACGCAGATGGTACTTCGACGGCATCGAGAACATCCCTGCCGACCTCTACCGTTGGGGTGGTATTACCCAGCTGCTGGGTGGGCCACGGACTCAGCGAGTTTTGGCTCAATCGATCGACGACTTAACGCTATACGGCTTAGACGTCCCGTCTGCCGAGTTCGCAGTCACCTTACGTGACGGTTCTGTTGTAAAACTCATTCTGGGTAACCAGACTCCAGACGGGGAGAATAACTACGCTCGTATCAACGGTTTCCCGCAACTCGTTCTTGTCAACTCGTCTTGGGGACGTGTACTTGAGCGTTTGGTAGACGACCCACCTTACCCCGACTGGTACTACTCGCTTACGGGCGATCCCACTGAAGTACTTCTTCTCGACAATAACGAAGTGATTCGTGCATATGGCTACGACCGCAAAACCGACAGCTGGACAATCTGCGACGTTCCACTAATGACTAATCCATGCTCAGGCTCTGTATTGGCTGACGGCGACGCCCTTATGACTGAAATAGAGTTCTTCGGTAACCCTCAGATTGGCGGAGCTGTAGCATTGAATCTCTTAGAAGACGTTGACTACATCCCCTACGGCACGATTCCTGAATCTCCGTACATCGCAGTTCGAATTGAAAATCGAAACCAAAACACCGACGTTATTGAAGTAAGACGCCTGACCATGACAATCGGTGACCTCACCGATAACGGTGCAAACCGTTTCGCGGTGGCGAACGAAACGTCGGACGTGATCAAGATTGACGCAGAATGGGCAGATCGAATCCTCGAACTGTTCTACGGCGACATTCTAGTCGACAACGGCTAAGGCGACAGCACACTTCACAGTCAACTCGTTCCTAGATAATGTCCTGTAACCGGGTGCATGTTCTGCTGCAAGTCTAACTTTTAACGTTGACGAATCGCGCTGAAGCATAGACAACAACTCAATGCATCAAGTACCAGCGCACAGCTCTCCCGCTCTCAGTGAGGGCGACGGGGGAGCGAACTACGTAGTCAGGTTGCGATACAGCTGCGGTAGGCGTTTCGGAAGCAAGCTGATATCCGGTAGAACTTCATAGCTGAAGTCTTCCATCATCGTCTTCATGTAATCGTGCCCAGCCTTGTCGACAGTCAGACAGAACGGTGTAATACCCATATTACGTGCTTCGACAAGTGACTGACGGGTGTCGTGCACCGCGTATTCCTTCTCGACGCCTTCACGAGAGTATCCACGGTCCTGTGGTCGCCCATCAGAGATGAGGAATAAGAATTTCGACCGTGCCTCTACCTCAGCCAATTTAGCGGCTGTGTGACGAATCGCAGGCCCCATACGGGTAGCGTGAAGCGGTGCGATTCGGTCGATGCGTCGAGGAACCATGTCAGAGAAATTCTCGTCAATATCCTTGATGGTGTAGAACTCCACGTTCTCCCGACCATATCCGGAGAATCCGTAAATTCCGTACATATCACCAAGCGCTTCGAGCGAATTGACCAAAAGGGTAATTCCCTCTTTTTCAACATCGACGATTCGCTTGTAAGTGCGACGAAGACCTTCGGATCGGCGTGAACGCAGCCAGACCATATATTCAACGGGATCGTCAGGCGCACCCCAGTCGTCAGACGGCTTCTTAGCTTCGTCAATCGCTTCTGCTGTAGATGCAGAAAGGTCCAACAAGAATGCGACGGCAACAGACCGTTCGTTCTTGTTACGACGCCAGTAGAGCTTCTCTTCTGGAGAAACACCGATTTTTAGATCGATCAGCGCTTCCAAAACGGAATCGAGATCATATTCTTCGCCGTCTTCGAGTCGCTTCTGTTTGCGGTACATCTCTGGGATGACCAACTCAAACTGTCGTTTGATCTGTGCGACCAGTCCTGAGTTCTCTGCGAGAGTCTCGCGGAAGAAATTAGGTTCTCCATCGGCCATGATCTTCTCGTGAACCATGCACCAGTTCGGCTTGTATTCGTTTGCCCTGAAATCCCACTCGGGGTATGTGAAGGTATCGGGTTCTACGGCTGTAAGCGGACCACCATCTTCATCGACGTGCTGTGAAGGTCCGGGTTGGAACTGCTGGTTCTCCGGATCGCGTTTCTGTAGCTCTTTCATCAGGTTTTCGATCATCTCGGAAACCTCTTGATCGCCATTCTCTTCACCCTCGGTCTGCTCCATTTCCATCTCTGGAGCGTTCTTCATCATCTCTTCGAGTTGTTCCTGAGTAATCGGTTCCATTTCGCCGGACTCCGACATTTCGCCGTTTTCCATCATCTGCATTTGGGATAGCAGCTGTGAAAGCTCAGGCTTGAACTCGCCACGATAGTCGACTTCCTGAGGCGATGAGTAGTCTTCTTCGCCTTCACCCTCACTATCTAAATCTGGTTCGGATGAATCGCCTTCCTCTGGCTCGCCTTCACCCTCACCGTCTGGAGAAGACTGACCCATAAACTGCTGAATCACCTCTTCTGGGTCGACTACATCGTCCTCATCTTCAGCGGACTCGTCTTCTTCCTCCGGTTCGATCTGTTCAAAGTCGTCATCGTCGACTTCTTCGTTCTTCACGTCTATCAAGATCGAGTAGGCACGAATCGCTGCTTCAGCGGCGTCTTCTACGATTGCTTCTACGGAAGTGACCTGTCGGATCAGCTTGCGCAATTTTCGAGCAACATCAAGGTGCTCCGATGGCACGAGCATTTCGTTTACCTGACCAAGGCTGACTCGGATCATGAATTCAACGAGTGCTTCTCGGGCAGGTAGATCGGTTACATCAGGACGTGCTTCGAGCGAAGCGGTACGAACCATGTCGTACATCGTCATAACACCTGGGTAAAGCTCTTCTACATATCCGTCGATACGTGAGCTTTCAAGCACTGTGAATGCATCGAGAGCCAATCGGCGTTCCTGGAAAAGATCGAAGAATCGACTCATATCTGTTAGAAATTCTCGGGGCTCGACCTCAACTTGCTCGGCCGCAGCCTTCTGCACAGCTTCATCAGCTGCTTTGGCAGCCTTCAATTCAGATGCTCCGGGTAGGCGCGGACGAAGATCATCAAACAAAGTCGACGGAATATTAAAATCGAATGCGAATGACCCAAATTCGATGTGCCCGATCTGGTGCGTTGAAATTACTTTGAAGAAGCCAAAGTTTTCACCTTTGGTTGTGTATCGATTGATCACCGATGGCATGTAGATCGTTGTGCCTTCGGTCGTTGGCAGTTCACCTTGGAACCACCCTATATTCTTCTCAGCCAGCGCAGCGGCTGCCTGAACGTCGATAGAACGGCCAGTGAGTGCGAGACAGTACATCTGGATGACGTCACGGACTCGAGAAAGTTCAATGGAAGATGACAGCGAATCTAACATCTCTTGCGAAGCCGGCGATTCAAGTTTGAAGTACATGACAGCAGCTTCATCACTCTCACGAGCCGTACGCAGACCTGAGGCCTGCCACTGCTCCATCTGGGCGAACGTCACCCGTTCGAGAACTTCAGGAACGATCTTCAAAAACTCTGGGGCAGCAGGCGCCGACACGGCTGCGATGCCATCAGTCATTTCGAGCAATCGGTCGCGATTGTCAGAAGGAATCCTATTGACCGTATTTGCGCCATCTCTTAGCACTCCAGCGGCATCGCTTACGCCAGTGATTACGAGTCGGCGAGCGAGCGAAATCAGTGGAGCTCTGTGGGGAGCACCGAGTTCGACAAGAGAGGCAGTTGCGGAGTCGAACAGCACGGCGGTCTCTCGCCAAGATTTCTCAGCGACGATCTGCGCAAGGTTGATAAATCGATCGACGTCTCCGGTAATTTTCGGGAAAAGGTCAATTCCAGCTCCAAGAGCATCACCAGCCTGATCGTAGGATCGGCGGGATAGGATCTCGAGGAACTCACCGAAATGGCAGAATTCTTCAAAGGAAAGTGTTTCTAACAGATCTGGAGTTGCCTCGAATAGTCGGCAAGCAAGAGCCGACGATTTCCAAGTGCCGCGATAGAGAGCACGGCACACGTTGGCCCAGTCGTCGATGTAGCGAGGGCGTAGTCGAAGCATTGCTTTGGGTGACGACTTAAAATATGCAACTGCCAATGATGGCGAGTCTTCACATAGAGATGTGCCAGTCTTCGCCCACCTCAGGAATTGACCTGAAGGAAGCTGTCGTTGAACTGCTACTGAAGCATCGAAGAACTCAGCTGCTGCTTCCCACGATCTCACCGTCTTGCTGGCGATTTCTAGGCCTTCTTGGGCCCATAGCTGGCAGGTTTCGTCAGCTAATCGCCCGTTTAGTTTTTCGAGGGCAACTTCGTATCGTTCGAGCACTGGCGCGGGGAACTGATCCAATTCCTTACGGGTAATCTCGATTGCGTTTTGATTTGCGTCGTCGGAACTGGTCAACTCTGGTCTTGCCCTTTGTCAGACTGTTTCATGCTGCATTCATCACAATATTCATGGTGTTCGCAATGATCTGGGCAGATGCTCCCCAGATGATGCGATCCTCGTAGGCGTATGCGGTTAGCTTGCGTACTCCACTTTTCCTTACAACTGTGATCGATCGTCGAGATACTGCATCTACAAATACCCTCACAGGTACATTTACTACATCCGCAACCTCAGCTTCTTCAGGCGTGATTTTCACGCCGTCGATCACCCTGCCTGCGAATGGCCAAACTTCATATCCTGTCGAGGTATCAATAGGTGGCATCTGACACCAAATATCGATATCACTCGACTTGATTCCAAGTTCTTCATCTGTCTCTCGCAATGCTGCGTGCATTGGCGAATCGTCAGACTTTTCGATTCTCCCACCCGGGAACGCCCATTGACCACTGTGGATTCTGAGAGTTTCCGCTCGCCTAATCATCAACACGCACGGTTCACCGTTTGTGACGTTGAACAGCACACTTACGGCCGCGAGAGAACTTCTACCCAATGCCTCATGCTTCTTGCCTGAGTACTGTCTCAGAGTAGTTTCGAGCCGGTTGATCGTAAGTTTGGTGGTGTTCACGCGAAGATCGAAGTTACAACCTCATCGATGCTGCGCTGAACCTGTGGATCGTCGGTGATACCCCAAGTTACAGACACCTGACAGGCTCGTCGCTGCGATACGCCTTCTTTGATCAGGCGACCAGCGTAAATAAGCATTCGAGTGCTAGCACCTTCTTCAAGACCATGCTCACGAAGGTTTCGAATTTTGAGACCAAGTCGTGCCAATCGCTCAGCAGTGTCGGAATCACAACCCGATTCGTGGGCGATAATCTGTGCTTCTCGCTCTTCTTCTGGGAAGTCGAATTCAAGCGCAACGAAACGCTGACGCGTGCTGTGCTTCAAGTCCTTTAGAGCGTTCTGGTACCCAGGGTTGTAAGAAACAACCAAAAGGAATCCATCGGCAGCTTCGATGGTCGATCCGAGCTTGTCGATAGTTAGCGAACGACGGTGATCCGTTAGCGGATGAATGATGACGGTGGTGTCTTTTCGTGCTTCGACGATTTCGTCGAGGTAGCAAATTCCACCGGCTTTCACAGCACGAGTCAGTGGTCCATCGATCCAACGAGTGCCATCCGCATCAAGTAGGTATCGACCGACAAGGTCGCTAGCGGTCAGGTCTTCATGACATGCAACCGTTATGAGCGGAAGCTTTGTGCCCGTGCCGTTCAATGCGGTACCACCAGGGTTTCGCGCAGTAAGGCCTTCATTCAGGCGCCATGCCATGTGCTCTACGAAACGGGTCTTACCAGTTCCGGTAGGTCCTTTTAGGAGAATAGGTACTCGCTGTCGGTAGGCCGATTCAAAAATGTCGATTTCGTCAGAAGTTGGTACGTAAAACGGCTCCTCCGTTACGTAATGGTCTTCAATGTTTTGCTCGTTGTATTTCTGTTCTGTGGCCATTACTACTCACGCCCTGAAGGCATTTCCTCACCGATTAGCGGTGAACTATTTTGAATTCACATCCGGATACATTCTCTAAGGTATTGATTCCCAGAGTTTCGATATTTGATTACGCAGATCTTCAAGCGTTGCGTCGTTTTCGATCGCGATGTCAGCCCTATCGACACGGTCTTGCATCGTGAGTTGAGCAGCAACTCTGGCTTTCGTGTCGGATTCACTCATTCCCGACCGTCGTTCAACCCGTTGACTAACCACAATTGGCGGTGCTTCAACAGTCCAAACGACATCTGCGACTTTGTCCCATCCGGATTCGAATAGTTTTGGGACTTCAACCACAACGACTCCAGTTCCGCGTTCAGTCTCTTTTTTCAAGAGGGCCAGTGTCAGCTCTCGCGCGGCTGGCCATACAATCTTTTCAAGGTCCAAACGCCGGGCAGGATCCGAGAAAACGATTTTGCCCAGAGTTTTCCGATCGATAAAACCGGACCGGTCCAGAACGTCTTCACCAAACTGGTTTACGATCAACCCATGAGCCTTCGTTCCCGGCTCGTAGGACTGGTGGGCAACCTTGTCCGACTCGATCACCACTGCTCCCAGATCACGAAGAATGTGAGAAACCTCGGATTTTCCGGTTCCAATACCGCCGGTAAGACCGATAATTAACACTCGAACTCCAAGTAGAGCCAATTATATAAGTGGCGAACCGAGTAATCTTACGCCCGCATGAACATCGTCGCCGTGCTTTTTTCAACTAGATTCAAGTTCGAGAGTAGTAAACTTTTGTACTTGTAATCACTAAATTACGTTTTGACTGTTCGACTGACTCGCTTATTGCCACCTACAGGCGAATTGTGGAAACGAGCTGGGAGTGTCCATTTGATAGACTCGGCATACCGATCACTGCCATCGGTAGACGCACTTCTTCAATCAGAAGAAGTCGCAAACCTTGTTCGAAATTTTTCCCATGAAGCCGTTACTACGGTCGCACGTGAAGTACTGAGAAAAGCTCGTACGGTGATCAAAGACACCGGTTCTGCGCCCGTCATGGAGACAATGGTGTCTGAAATCGTGAAACGCGCCAATCGCGCGTGGGGAATCTGGCCTAAGCCTGTCGTCAATGCTACCGGGGTCGTCCTTCACACGAATCTAGGACGTTCACCGCTGAGCATCGACGCGGCTCATGCGGCGGCTGAATCGGCATCTAGATACTCCGACTTAGAGTTTGATCTTGGATCAGGTAAACGCGGCTCCAGAAACGCCCATATTTCCGATCTTTTATCTCAAACGACAGGTGCCCCAGCGGGAATCGCCGTAAACAACAATGCTTCCGCTGTACTACTCACATTGGCTGCTGTGGCTGGTGCGAACAGCGAGAAAAACGAGATAATCGTTTCTCGTGGTGAGGCTGTAGAAATTGGTGGTGGCTTTCGGATACCAGATGTGATGCGTCAATCAGGTGCAACGCTCGTAGAAGTAGGCACGACGAACCGAACTTACGCTGCCGACTATGAAACCGCGATCACTTCAAATACGGCTGCAATTCTCAAAGTTCACCCAAGCAATTTTGTCGTTGAGGGATTCACTCATGTGCCAGAACTGGCGGAAATGGTCGCCGTTGGCAAGAAGCATGGGATCCCTGTAATCAATGATCTGGGATCGGGCTGTTTGGTCGACACTCGGAAATATGGACTAGATCAAGAGCCTAAAGCGCAAGATTCAGTGTCAGATGGTGCAGCGTTGACGCTGTTCTCGGGCGACAAGCTTTTAGGTGGTCCTCAAGCAGGTCTGATCGCTGGCGATAAACAGTGGGTAGACTTGGTTTCGAAGTACCCACTCGCACGCGCCGTACGAATCGACAAGATGTCACTATCAGCGATCGCTTCGACTTTGGTTTCGTATCTCAAAGGTGCGCATGAAGAAGAAATTCCGATCTGGAACATGATTTCCACCAGTGAAGCAGAGATCGCTCGCAGAGCTGAAAAGTGGCAAACAGAATGTGCTATCGGAGAGGTTCACCGAGGCAGATCAGCTATTGGAGGCGGTTCACTGCCGGGCCAAACCCTTCCGACGACGGTATTGACCATCGACCCATCGGTCAGCGCAGACAGTTTTGCTGCAAGACTTCGCAGGGCGCCAGTTGCAGTTATTGCCAGAATCGAGAATGACCACATCTTGTTAGATCCACGCACGGTGCTCTCTACTCAGGATCATGCAGTGGTCGAAGCAATCAAATTCGCTGTGGGGCAGTCGACGCAATGAGTCCTAAAAGACGCAGACGGCCGAAGCCAGCTTCAGAGCAATCATGGGAATCGAACACCAATGCTTCGTCGAGCGGATACGTTGCGGTGAAGATCGAGGTCGACCTTCACGGCATGCGAGCACATGAAGCTGAAACTGCTATTTTGGTTCACCTTCAGCACTGCCACAATTCCCATTTACATATCGCCAAAATCAATCACGGTCATGGCACCGGCGTGCTAAAGCACTTGAGCCGAGATATTCTGACTAAGAGTGACCTAGTTGTACGCCACTATGCAGCCTCATATGGCGATGGCGGCGATGGCGTGACGATTGCCGAAATGAACTACGGCGGGCACAAGGCGTTCAACCGACGTTCCAACAACGAGATCGTTCCGAAAGCATTACCTCGAAAGTAAATCCAACCACCGCTGCCGAATAGATGACTTGCCCTCGATTGCCATTCATCTCGACCTGACAGTACATTCGTGGCGTAACCTGTGACTATGACGTTGTTCGACCATCGTAAACAAGAAATTCAGGATAGCATCGCCCCCCTGGCGACCCGAATGCGTCCGCAAACTCTTGATGAATATGTCGGTCAACAGCACATCCTGACACCCGGCAAAGTTCTTCGTAGGGCTATCGACGAAGACCGCCTGCCTTCGATGATTCTTTGGGGACCGCCCGGTAGCGGAAAAACGACACTTGCCCGTTTAGTCGCCGGTGAAACCAATTCCCACTTCGAGCAATTGAGCGCTGTCACTTCCGGTGTAAAAGACGTTCGAACTGTGGTGGCGGCGGCAAGCGACCGCCTTGGGCAAATGGGTCGAAAAACAATCCTGTTTATCGACGAAATTCATCGATTCTCCAAATCGCAACAGGACGCCCTACTACCCCATGTTGAAGACGGCACGGTCACTCTGATCGGTGCGACTACCGAGAATCCTTCATTCGAAGTTATATCTCCACTTCTTTCGAGAACTCGGGTTTACACACTCGAACCGCTTCACGACGAAGACATCACAGAAATCATCGAACGGGCGATCTCTGATGGTGACCACGGGCTCGGTCGAGAAGGTGTTTCACTTTCCGAAGACGCGATGCATTTCCTGATTCGAGTTGCCAATGGCGACGCTCGTTCGGCTCTGAATACACTCGAGTTGGCGGTCGAATCTACGGAGAGGGATAAGTCGGGAAATATCTCTGTTGAAGTGGAAACAATGGAAGAGTCAGTTCAAAGACAGTCGCGCTACGACCGTCTCGGCGACATGCACTACGACACGATCTCGGCGTTCATCAAGACGATACGTGGTTCTGACCCCGACGCCGCTTTGTATTATCTGGCTCGGATGATCGATGCAGGCGAAGACCCCGTTTTCATAGCTCGAAGGCTCGTGATTTCGGCAGCCGAAGATATCGGACTCGCCAATCCCAACGGTCTAGCGGTCGCAATGGCAGCGCAACAAGCAGTCAGCTTCGTCGGCATGCCTGAAGGAAGAATTCCGCTGGCTGAAGCGACTATTTATCTGGCAACCGCTCCAAAGTCGAACTCGGCGTACAAGGCGATTGACAAAGCGCTTGAGTTCGTCAAGCGATCACGAGACGAACCAGTGCCGCACCACCTACGGAACGCGCCTACGAAACTCATGAAAGAACTTGGCTATGGCAAGGGTTACGAGTACCCACACGACAAGCCGGGGCATTTTTCGCAGGCGGACAACTTGCCCGAGGCGATAAAGAACGAACGATTCTACGAACCGGCTGATCTGGGAACCGAGCACGCCATCCGCGAGCGACTCATCAAATGGTGGGGCGAACGATACGGAAAATCATCGGACGACTAGATCGTCCGAACCCGTAATTTAGCCCGACTTACTAGTGCGCCCTACACGGAACGAATGCTCATTCGCTGTCCGTACAGAATCAGTCCAGCCCTGAACACGCGATCGCTCAGCCACAGTAAATATTCCGGAAAAGGCAGTTACAACCAACCCGAGTACGACCTCTTGCATGAGATCCTATCGCCAGCGATTCGCATCATCAATGCGGTCGGCGCAGTGAGCGGGAAGAACGTCAAAATCCTTATAAGGGTTCCGTCTAGATTCGGAATGATGAGGGCAGATACATAGATCGGCACGATGGCTGGAATCTAAACTATCGCCGAAATATGGCTTACCTCACACACGCTTGTTGAAGCGGCTCCGATAGACGCGATGAGTGCACAAAAACGAAATATCGTCGGCTACTGTTTTGCTCCCAAAACGTTTGGTCAGACTTTCAATTGCGAGTGCGTATGCCATAAATGCAGTACAAGACGAATTTACCTAAAGAGGCAAGAAGTGACTACGAAGCGATTTCTTTCATCACTTTGTCGAGAGCTGAAATCGTGAATTCGTAATCCTCTGTCGATACTCCATAATGAGTAACGATACGAAGGTCAGAATCTCCGCCATTAATGTACACACCTTCTTCTTTCATCCGTGCGGCAATCTGATCGCCGGTGTGCTCTGGAACACCAAACCTGATTATGTTCGTTTGGATATGTTCAGGATCGACCGAGATGCCCTTCATTTCAGCCATTCGTGACGCAATATGGCGAGCGGAATCATGATCTTCCTGTAAACGATCGATCATTGAATCTAGGGCCACAAGCCCAGCTGCTGCGACAATACCAACCTGGCGCATCCCGGAACCAAGCATCTTGCGCCATCGATCAGCTTCTTCTATGAAATCTTCTGAACCAACTACGATTGAACCTATCGGGCAGGAAAGTCCTTTAGATAGGCAGAACGTAGCTGTATCCACATTCTCAGTAAGATCCGAAGCTGGAACGCCAAGAGCTACAGCAGCATTGAATATTCGAGCACCATCGAGATGAACGTTCAGGCCTTTTTCGTGCCCAGCGTCAGCCATAGCCGTCATCTGCTCGGGACTCAGCGCTCGGCCGCTTGAGCCGTTATGAGTGTTCTCGATTGTTAGCAATCGAGTCGGCGGCTTGTGATAGTCACGTGGCTTTACCGCTTCTTGAATCAAATTAGGTTCAAGAAATCCAAAGTCGTCGGTCTTGATCGGATAGAGAACGACGCTGCCCAACACCATCGTGCCACCAGCTTCGGAATTCATGATGTGGCACTGATCGCCGACCAGCACTTCATCGCCACGCTGTGCCTGAGCGAGAACCGACACCAAGTTTCCCTGCGTGCCTGAGGAAACGAAAAGTCCAGCTTCCTTGCCAAGCATATCGGCAGCGCGCTGTTGAAGTTCGTTTACTGTCGGATCGTCTCCATAAACGTCGTCACCGAGTTCAGCTTCGTACATTGCCGTATACATTTCGGGGCTTGGGTGAGTAACGGTGTCACTCCGTAAGTCGACTCGGATCATGTCGTTGGTTCTCCGTTGCAAGATATTAGACCAAAGCTGAGTTTTGTTAATCGATATCGACCGCAGATTCTATCTCTACAATGACTCCAGGCATACGGTCCCAACGTATACTCAAACAGGACTTTCAGCGTTGTTCGAGCTCAATTACAGCCCTCGTAATGCCGCAATCATCCTCTGCACACAGCCCAAACGATCAATTTGACCAACGACCAAATTTATACTACAGACGAGAAGCGTAACTCGAAACTTACTGATCCGTTGCCGTGGATAATGATGTTTACAGCGCTCATTCTCGATCAACTCACCAAGTGGATTGTGATCGAAAACTTGGCCGTTAGCGAGTCGTGGCCAGCGACCGGGTTCCTCCGCTTCACCCATGCATGGAACACCGGCACGGCGTTCTCGTTGTTCGAGAGTCAAGGCGACATTCTTACGTGGGTTTCGCTCGGCGCAGTAGGCGTGCTGACTTGGATTTATCGTTCGATCGATAACCCGCCTTGGGTTCTTCGAATCGCCTTCGGGATGCAATTCGGTGGGGCGATCGGAAACATCATCGACCGCATTCGACTCGGTCACGTCACAGACTTTCTCGATGTAGGACCCTGGCCCATCTTCAATATCGCCGATTCCTCAATTGTTATCGGCATTGTCCTGATGATTTACTACTTCTTATTTCTCGACGAAAGTGGAAAATCAAAAGTAGATTCCAGCATCGATGCTGCGGAACCATCCGAACAGGCAATCGCCAACATAACCTCTGATTCTTCAGATTAGATTTCGGTAGTTTTACTTTGACTGAGTTTGCAATTACCGAAGAGCAATCGGGAAAACGTTTGGACGTGTTCCTAAGCGAGCACTGGGATGACGCAGAATCTCGATCAGTCGCTCAGCGCGCTATCAAAGCAGGTGAAGTTTCGATCGATGGGATAACAATCTCACGGGTTTCGGCAAAACTCACCGAAGGGCAAGTCATACAAGCAAGCTCCGACGGAACCGTAGCATCAACTTCGATCATCAAAAGCAATATCCCGCTAGACATTGCCTACGAAGACGAGCACATCGCCGTTATCAACAAAGTCGTAGGTATGACCGCTCATCCCGGTTCTGGGCATATCGACGACACGGTGGCTAACGCCGCCGCGTACAAGTGGCCGAAAATCGTTGAAATCGGTGAACCTGATCGCCCCGGCATAGTTCACCGGCTCGACAAAGACACAAGCGGTTTGATGGTCATTGCGCTCACCGAACCGGCGTACACCCGCCTTTCAGAGATGATCCGAAATCATGAGATTACACGCATTTACTCCGCACTCGTGCACGGTATTCCGAAATCGCAAAAAGGTGTAGTCGACGCACCGATTGGACGATCTCCGTACTACCGCAAAAGACAGGCAATCGACGAAAATGGTCGACATTCGCGAACCCATTACAGAGTCGATTACCAGTTCGGAGATTTCGCTTTTCTCGAGATACGACTCGAAACGGGTCGGATGCACCAGATCAGGGTTCACATGGACGCTATTGGTCACCCGGTTATTGGTGACCAGACTTACGGACGACAAAAAAATCTGCCGAATCTAAACCGTCAATTTCTTCATGCATCAAAGCTTGAACTCGATCATCCGGTCACCGGTAAACGATTATCGGTAACGTCCGAACTTCCTGCTGATCTGACACGCGCGCTCGAGGCGCTGCAATAGCTTGTCTTTCACTCGATCCGCTTGTTACCGTTTATTCCTTCCTTCCCGGCTTAGGCGCTGCTAAAGTTTTATGAATGAATAATCCAACTTCTCCCGTCCGAGTTCGATACGCGCCCAGCCCTACAGGCATCCCGCATATCGGAAACATTCGCACCGCTCTTTTCTGCTGGGTACTCGCTCAACAGACCAAAGGTCAGTTCATCGTCCGTATCGAAGACACCGACAGGTCTCGATATGACGCGGCCGCGGAAAAGGCGATTTTTGAATCTTTAGATTGGTTGGGACTTACTTGGGACGAAGGACCCGGCAAGGGCGGTCCGGTTGGCCCATATGTGCAGTCAGAGCGTCAGCAGACGTATATCGAAGTGGCGCATAGTCTTGTTGAATCGGGATACGCTTACTTCGACGACACCACTCCGGAACAACTCCACTCTTTGCGAGAGCGACAGCGCGCCGCAAAGCAGCCGCCACGGTACGACGGTCGTGGTCGACACCGCAGCGCTGAGGAAATCGAAGAGTCGCGGCAGGCAGGATTGCCAATTACGATTCGCCTAAAGGTTCCCGAGTTCGGATCGGTTTCGTTCAATGATGCTGTTCGCGGCAAAATCACATTCGAGCTGAAAGAACTCGATGATTTCGTAATCTTGAAGTCGGATGAAATGCCGACTTACCACCTTGCCCACATAGTCGATGATAAAGCGATGGGGGTCACGCACGTCATACGTGGTGATGAGTGGATATCAAGCACGCCTCGCCATCTATTGATTCATCAAGCGCTTGGAATCGAGCCACCGGAATACGTTCACGTGCCGCTGATTCTCGGCAAGGACAATTCGAAACTCAGTAAGCGCCATGGTTCTACTTCCGCACTTGAATATCGTGACCAAGGATTCTTGGCCGACGCTGTGTTCAATTTCATGTGCCTGCTTGGTTGGTCGCCCGGCGACGACACCGAAGTAATGACCCGCGAGCAGATCGTGCGTCAATTCAGCATCGATCGGATCAACGATTCCCCAGCGACTTTCGACGCCGAAAAACTGGAATGGATGAACGGCGTCTACATTCGAAGCATGGACGAAGACTCTCTGATAGAAATGTTGCTGCCGTTCATGGAGCGACCTGAAGCAGATGGCGGCCTGCCCGACACGGTAGAACGTCCTATCGACCGCGTGTATCTGAAGAAACTTATCCCACTTGTCCACGAGCGCCTAAAGCTACTGACCGAAGGAACCGAGACTCTCGATTTCTTCTTTGCTGACAACGTGAACCCTGCCGCTGAAGACCTGCCGGGTCGAAAGATGGACATAGCGATGACAGAGACTGCTCTCGAATCAGCACTCGGACTGTGCAAGACTGTCTCCTCGTTCCAACCAGAGCATCTTGAAGCTGAGTACCGAGCGTTAGCCGAGAAGATCGAGATGAAGCCGGGTCAGTTGTTTTCGCCGATACGAGTCGCAATTACAGGCAAAGCGTTCGCTCCGCCGTTATTCGACACAATGGCTGCAATTGGGCAGGTCCGTTGTGTCGAGAGAATGGAAAAAGCGCTCTCAATTATCCGTTCAGGTGAATCTACCACCGCTGAGTAGCAGTTCAAGGCCAAAACTTAGATTGACCTTACGTCGGGCTACTACCTATACTGGAATGTAGAGCATCTGCTTTTCAGATGAATTTCGACAGGTCACGATCATTCGTGGCTCAAACTACGAATCAGGATCACCGTTGGTAGAACTACGAATCAACGAAGGCGAGAGCTTCGAAGGCTTCCTCCGACGCTTCACCAAGCGCGTACAGCAGGAATCGATTATTTCAGAAGCCCGACGTCGTCAGCACTTCGAGCCACCTAGCATTACTCGCAAGAAGACCGCAGCTGCTAAGCACCGCAAGAGCGTCAAAGCAACTCTGAAAGCCATGTAATCACACGCGAAGATCTTTTAAGTAGATCTTACTTCGATTGCGCCAGCACCTCGGTAATTTGTTACGAGGTGCTTTTGTTTGTCCAAATTTCACCGGCTCTGCTCAGCTATGTTCACGTGACGACATTTCACATCCGGTTAACAAAAATATGTTTTAGTTCCGTGATTTTCTAGCCGGGAGAGGCGACAATAGAAACTCGACTTGCGGAGCAAGGATTTGGTTGGGACGAACGCCTCAAGGGAGCATCTAAATTGAAGTTCGGGATTATCGTTTTCCCCGGTACTTGGAGTGAAAGAGACACGCACCACGCGTTGAACGGTGTTCTGGGTCAGGCAGCGGAGTACATCTGGCACGGTGACGAAGCACTCGGCCAGTACGATGCGATCATAATCCCCGGCGGATTCTCCTACGGTGATTTCCTTCGATCAGGTGCGATCGCTCGATTTTCGCCAGTGATGGAAGCTGTCCAACAGTTCGCCGACAACGGCAGGCCAGTTCTTGGCATCTGCAACGGTTTCCAAGTTCTCTGCGAATCAGGTCTACTGCCCGGAGTTCTCATGCGCAACGATCATCTTGAGTTCCGCTGTATTTGGACCGACCTCAAGGTTGAAAATGATTCAACGATCTTTACGTCGAAAGCGACAGCTGGCGAAACTCTCCACATACCGATGTCACACGGCGAAGGTAACTACCAAGCCGACAATGCCACAATAGACCGACTCGAAGGCAACGGACAGATCGTTCTTCGCTACGCCGATTACTCAGGCAACGTAACGCCCGACATCAACCCGAACGGGTCGATCAACAACATCGCCGGAATAGTGAACGAACGCGGCAATGTGATGGGCATGATGCCTCACCCAGAAAAGGCCAGTGAGAAGCTCATTGGCGGGGACGACGGGAACGTAATTTTCAGTTCGATGATCGAAAGTTTCGCAGCTTCTCTAGCTTAGTCCAAACCGATCACAATCTTTACAAGTACTTCAACAAACGAAATGAAAATTCCACATGCCGGTTAGCCAGGAAACACTCGACGAAATCGCTCTCAGTCGCGACGAATACGAAGCGATTGTAGATCGACTCGGCAGAGAGCCAGAGCCGCTTGAGCTAGGACTCTTCGGGGCGTTGTGGTCTGAGCACTGTGGCTACAAGCACACGAAATCCCTGCTCCGCACCCTTCCTTCGTCTTCCGAGCGATTATTGGTAGCCCCCGGAGCAGAGAACGCCGGAGTCGTCGACCTTGGAGATGGACTTTCCGTTTGCTTCAAGATCGAATCGCACAACCACCCATCTGCAGTGGAGCCCTTCGAAGGTGCAGCCACAGGTGTTGGCGGGATCATTCGTGACATCTTCGCTATGGGCGCCCGCCCCATCGCATTGCTCAACTCTCTGCGATTCGGGCAGCCCGACAACGCCCGAACTCGATATCTCCTCAACGGTGTAATCGGCGGGATTTCCTCGTACGGAAACTGCATCGGCATTCCCGACGTCGGCGGCGAAATATTTTTCTCCGACAACTACAAAGGCAATCCACTTGTAAATGCAATGTGCGTTGGCCTGATCGAAGATGGCAAGATCGCAAGCGCATCGGCTAAAGAGCCTGGCGATTTGCTACTGCTCGTTGGAGCCGATACCGGTCGAGACGGAATTCACGGCGCGTCCGGGCTAGCTTCACGAGCATTTGAAGAACAGGCCGAGATGCGTTCAGCTGTTCAGGTCGGGAACCCTTTCCTTGAAAAAGTGCTAATCGAAGCCTGTCTAGAAGCACTTGATCTGCCCGGCGTCGTTGGTCTGCAAGATTGTGGAGCTGCAGGAATAACGTCTGCTGCCATCGAGATGGCCGAACGATCCGGGATGGGTCTGAAGCTGCTCATCGATGAAGTACCACGACGGGAAGAAGGCATGACCCCTTACGAAGTGATGCTCTCTGAATCTCAAGAGCGAATGCTTCTTGCCGTGACGCCCGGACAAGAAATGCCAGTATTTGAGCTGTTCGAGAAATGGGATCTCGATGCAACGATCATCGGTAATTTTGAACTCGGAGAGAACGTAAGAATCTACGAAGAGGGCGCTGAGATAACTTCTACACCCGTAATTACTCTCACCGACGCACCTGAGTACAAGTTCACCGGAGTGAAGCCTGAATGGCTAACGAAGCTTCAGAACGCCGATCTCTCTGCGAATCCGATTCCGACCGAGTCCCCTGCCGATATGCTGCTGAAGATACTTGCGTCTCCAAACATCGCATCGCGATTCCCGATCTATCGTCAGTACGATTATCACGTGCAGACGAACACGGTTGTAGAACCGGGTGGGGACGCTGCTGTATTGCGGCTCAAAGGCTCAAAACGAGGAATCGCATTATCAACCGACTGTAACGGCAGAATTTGTTATCTCGACCCCGAGATCGGCACCGCAATAGCAGTCGCTGAAGCATGCCGGAATCTCTCTGTCACCGGTGCAACGCCTGTGGCACTTACAGACGGACTCAACTTCGGTAACCCAGAGACGCCGGACGTACAGTTCCAGCTGACAGAGTCGATTGCCGGAATGAGCCGTGCAGCCGAAGCATTCAAAATTCCAATTGTTAGCGGTAATGCCAGTTTGTACAACCAGTCTCAGGGCACTGACATATTCCCGACTCCCATCATTGGTTCGCTCGGACTTCTTGAAGATGTCGAGAAGAACTCGACAGCCGGATTCAAGTCAAAAGGCGATGTGATCGTTCTACTTGGAACCGATTCAACTTGGGACGATATCGATGGTCTCGCAGGTAGCGAATACCTCGACTTCATTCATGGCAAAGTCGAAGGTCAGCCCAAACTCGATATCGATCTTGAAATTCGTACGCAAGCAGCTTGCCGAGAAGCGATAAACCAAGAACTGATCGTATCCGCGCACGACCTATCCGATGGCGGCGTTGCCGTCGCTATCGCAGAGAGTGCTGTAATTGGTGAGATCGGTGCTTCGATCAATTCAGCCCCCGGAGAACGTTGGGATGCTGCAATGTTCGGTGAAACCCAATCGAGGATTATCGTCAGCGTGAAAACCGAGAACTTACCTGCCCTTAAAGCGATTACTACTG
>JAPKFF010000027.1:0-20994 GCA_028821715.1 Dehalococcoidia bacterium | reverse complement strand
CAACGCGGGTGAACGGAACAGCGTTCATAGGAGTAAAAGCAGGGCTGGGCATGAATTATCCTCGTAGCAGTGATGTGAAAAATCGAGATACGACTCTGGATACTAACGCCGGGCTGTTCATGAAACGTCGCAAGTTTTGTATACGACGAATGAGTTTTGGCCTGAATTAGTGGCTTGGTCAAATCTTAGTGCGGGGCAAGTTATCAACGCACATCTTCCGATGAGTTGTGGAATTATTTTGTGAGAATGTATCTTCGAAGGTCAACATGCCCGAGGTTCAGAACACTACAAGATAATTGCGGATAGGCGATCGACTCAGATGATCGAAATGTCTGATTGAGTCGGATGAGAGATGTTGGCTCACATCACTTCAGCAAGCACAATTTTAAGATACGACGCCCCCCATTTACTTATCCGGCACGTCGGTATAGTATGCCGCGAAACATTCATACTGTCTGTATTGTTTGTAGTCATCGAATTCCGGGTGCGGATTGCGTTCCTCCAACACATACCCGCACCCGCTATCGATGAATTTCAGACCCTATCTGCGTAAGCAAACATGAGCGAGCGCTCAACCACCGTCAATAAAGGAAAACAATTTGACAACTCAAGACTGGGGCGCGATTTACAAGGAAATGGGTGCAACGCCTGTTGTGAACGCCACTGGAAGCGTGACCTTTCTTGGCGGTTCAACTCCGAACGGTGAAGTGAAGGCTGCAATGGATGCAGCAGATTCTGCTTTTATTCCATTGATTCACCTGGAGCAGATTGCCGGTGATCGAATCGCCGAGATGCTGGGCGTACCGGCCGCATATGTAACCTCTGGTGCAGGATCGGCCCTTACGCTGGCAACGGCTGCGTTCATGGCTGGTACTGATGAGGCCAAAATCGAGCAACTCCCTAACACGACCGGGATGCCGAACGAGATTTTGATTCAAAAACGCCAGCGATACTGGTACGACCGATGTCTCGAATTCGCCGGTGCAACGTTGGTCGATATCGGTGACGAGAACGGCACGACTGCCGACGATCTTCGGGCTGCTATTTCAGAGCGCACAGCAGCGGTTCACTGGGTTGCTTATGAGCAGCACCCAGTCGACCCCAGCATACTTACGCTCGAAGAAACCATCGATATCGCACATGCTGCCGGCAAACCGGTAATGGTTGATGCGGCAGGGCAGATCTTCCCACTTGAGAACTTTGGCAAATACATAAAGATGGGCGCTGACTTCCAGTGCATAGCTGCCAAGTACATGGGAGCTCCGCACTCAACAGGATTCGCGCTCGGAACCAAGGAAGTTATCGAGTCCATTAGTCGCCATTCGTTTGTTGGATACGAGACACATCGAATTCGCGGCATTGGTCGACCGCAAAAGATAGACCGACAGGAAATCATGGGTGTTGTGGCCGCCGTACAGCGTTGGATGACATTGAACCATGAGGACCGCTTGGCGGAGTTCGAATCAAAGTCTCGAGAAATACTCACGCGACTTCAGCGTATCCCCGGTGTGACCGCCTGGCTCAACCCAAACATCATGGGCCACATGCCGTACGGTGTTTTTCTGACACTGGACAAAGACGTTACTGGTATGGACATCGATGGACTTGTACAGCGACTAAAGGATGGCGATCCTTCGGTCTGGACTCGGCGTGCGCTCGACGGCGCTGACCGTCTCGACATCCACGTATTCGGACTGGTAGAGGGTGAAGCCGAACTTGTCGGTGACGCCATGGCTAAAATCCTAAAAGGCTAGTTCGAGATCAGCCGACTCGTAAGTAACCTGAACAAAAAAGCGCCCGGTCATTCGTGACCGGGCGCTTTTTTGTTCAGGTTAAAGTGCCGTCCAGTCGTTCAGGCTCTGAGGTCTCGAACGGTCTCAATAAACGCAGGGAGCACTTTCTCCCAATCGCCCACTACCCCGAATCTTGCCTCTTTGAAGATATTCGAATCGCCGTCTTTATTAATCGCGACGATAGCTCGCGAACTCGAACAACCCGCCATGTGTTGGCTTGCACCCGAAATGCCAACCGCAACATAGACGTCTGGGCTAACCGATTTACCAGTCAGACCAATCTGGTGGGAGTGATCTATCCATCCAGCGTCGCACGCAGCCCGAGAGGCCCCAACGGCACCGCCAAGCACGTTTGCGAGATCGGTAAGAACGCTGAACGGTTCGGGGCCGCCTAGGCCTCGCCCTCCGCTTACAACAAAATCGGCATCTTCCAGCCGAATGCCTTCTCGAGCTTCGAGAATGGTGTCGGATACCGAGGCGCGTTGCTCAGCGGTCGCCCCTGAGCTGAACGATTCCACCCCGGGCGTTCCGTTGTCGCTGGTCGGTTCATAAGCACCCGCACGGAGTGTCAAAATCGCCGGTGATGAAGCTATTTCATACTCAGCGAGTGCGCTCCCTCCGTAAACAGGGCGGGTCACGCTTACGGAATCGCCAGAGTTAGAAATTTCGATGCAATCGGCCGCAAACGCAGCGTCAATTCGGAACGCCAGTCGCGCACCAACAACCGAACCAAAGTCAGTCTTATTCAAAATCACAACGTCTGGTGCGGTGGAAGATACAAGCGCAGCAACTTCGTCTGTCACCCGTTCGTATATTCCGTCATCAGCACCGGATATCGCTGAGATTGTTACGACTTTGTCGACTGCCAGAGTCGAGGCATAACCAACTGCGTCGGCTGCATCTGCAACAGTTACGATGGCGTCTGTCAGGGTGTTTGCTGCAGTAATTGCTTGCAGGGTTGATTGGCTAATATCGCCCTGGTCATCGCGTTCAGCGATCAAAAGTATAGAAGTCATTAAATCAATTTCTCTTCTCGCAGTCGTAAGGCAAGTTTTCTGCCAGAATCGCCCTCGTCTTCGCCCTCGATCAACTCAACTTGTTGATTCGACTCAGGAATAAAAAGCTTCTTCAACTCCAGCTTAGGCGCAAGGTCTCCGCTCGAAAGCCCAAGATCGGCAAGGGTGAAAACATCCGGTTTTTTCCGACTCGCCTGCATGATTCCTCTCAAGTTTGGGTATCGAGGCTCGCCGAGTTCGTTGGTGATAGTCAATACCGAGGGGACAGGAGCGGAAACCACCTGGTATCCATCGGTAATAACCCTCTGAAGTGAAATCGAATCATCGTTAAGCTCTAGTTTTTGGACTAGTGAAACGAGTGGGAACCCGAGTACCTCAGCAAGCCCGAGTGTGACGTGCCCCTGATCCCAGTCGGACGCCTGTCGCCCACCCAGAATAAGATCGAACGATCCATCCTTTTCGATCGCTGCAGCAAGTACTTTTACTGTGGCCGCTGAATCGAGTTTATCCAGACCAATGTCATCGACAAGCAACAGCCGGTCGGCGCCCATCGCAAGCGGTTTCTTCATCGCATCCATAACGAATTCGGAACCGACCGACAGCACAGTTATTTCAACATCAGCACCGGCATCACGAAGCTGAAGCGCAGCCTCTACCGCATTTAAATCGAACCCATTTACCACTGGTGGAACCCCGTTTGGAGGAACCACGCTATTCGTAGAATCATCGATTCTGAATTGCGATGGAGGGGTTTCCGGGTCTGGGACCTGCTTGGCAAGTACCACAATTCGAACTGTCAATTATCTATTCCCAGTCGTTAACTAGCGTAACAAAACAGACTGTATGTATGTTTGGGGAATGTTATATTGACCGATCGAAGATGTAAACGGGTTCTGTTAGAACTCAGTGTCGGGGCAGAATAGCATCAGCTTTAGAAAAGCCCTGCCTTCGATGTGAAGGCAGGGCTTTTTGTGTTCTTGGTGGAGACGGGGGAGAGTCGGGCTGGCGAGTGAACACAGTGTTCCGGACACGGCGGCACAGCGGCGTATGACCATGTTGCGTGTGGTCACAGTGCTCTCAACGACTGCTAGTGTTTGCCTCGGCTAGCCGCCCTCAAACTCTCTTACGAAATATTCAAGTCTATCTTTGTCTATCTCAATGCCTAGGCCTGGTCCGTCTGGAATGGGTAGCAGACCGTCTCCATCTATTTTGAATGGAGCTACAAGGAGCTCCTCGATGTACGGTGACGGTGTCTTGAACTCCACAAACCGGCCATGCGGAAGCGATGCATTGAGTTGTAAGTCTGCCGAGAGACCCACTGCTGTATTCCAGCCGTGAAAAACGGTGAGCATTCCATGATCTTGTGCTGACCATGCGATTCTACGGCCTTCTGAGATTCCACCAACTGCGCTTAGATCGGGTTGTACAACGTCTAGAGCTCCAGTCTCGATCCACGATTGGAAAGCTTGTCGCTTTCGGAAGGTCTCTCCACTTGCGATCCAAATTGGTGATGCTGCCCTTAGTGCCGCATGACCAATCATGTTCTGGTCTGAGAGAGCCTCTTCAAACCACAGTACGTTGTATTGCTCGAGCATGCGCGATGTACGCACCGCCCACTTAAGATCATTGTGCCAGTATGCTTCGCTTCCGCCAGCGTCGACCATCAGATCACAGCCATCACCGATCGTCTTTCTGGCTCGACGAATGAGCGACTCATCTGAGGCTGCATCGATCCGTCCGAACGGCTGCCAGCCGAGCTTGAATGCCCTATAACCGGCTTCGTAAGCATCCGTAAGTCTTTTCTCCAAGTCATCGACCGGTCCGAATAGCATCGACGCATACGGCTTTATCGACTCTCGATACCTGGCTCCGAGCAGCCGACTTACGGAGGTGTCAAATTTCTTTCCTCGGATGTCCCACAGTGCGATATCGATAGCGCTGATAAAGATAGTTACTACGCCGCCTCGACCAATCCACATCGAAGATTCGTGAATGTCTTCGATGATCTTTTCATTCTGGACAGGATCCTTGCCAACGATCATTTCAGAGAACAGGGGGACGCACGCTTCAGCTAGTGATGGAGCCATAAAACAACTACCCCAACCAGAGATACCTTCATCGGTCTCAACAGAAATCAACGACATATAGGGATCGAGGGGGCTGACAACAATTTTCGTTACTTTCAATATTTACTCTCACATTGATTGATAGTTATGGGATTCGTTCAGAGGGAGACTTTTACCTTTGAACTCTTAATTGGCATTCGGGACGCTACGTCTGTCTACGCGTGGTTTCTCTTCGCTAGTCATCCACTTATCCGCAGAACTTACCGGATTTTTGACAGCTTCATCTTAAATACAGAGACCGCTGACTTATTCAGATCGATCAAATTTCGACCGGAGCACTGAGTTCTGACAGAACCGGACAGGACAGGCTACGGCGTTGTTTTAGTGCTGTGGGTCGTCGGGTGACTTGGGCATCACGTCGCAGTTTACTTTAAGCCGGGCGTCCCAGGCGGACTTGGGCTCGCATGTCTGCGACGCCGCTCTAATTCCCTCCCACTATGGGAGGGAGGGCAGGACAGGCTACGGGCGTGATGGTTTTGGGTGATGTTAGCGGGTTTGGAGGTCGGTGGTGATGTGTGCTGAGTTAGTTCGCTGCATTGGGGGGGAGAGATCCAGAAAATGAATTCAGGATGACACTGGGCTGAGGTGGTGAGTTTACGAGACTGGAAGTTTTGGTTTCGGGCGGGTGGGTGAGAGTATGCTTTCGGACTGTCGGTGGTGGGCGAGTTTAGTACGAAAAGATTGTTGATTTATGTCGAAATTTAAGGTGATTTTTCTTTATCAGGAGCCGTGGGAGACCGAGAGGTTTCAGGCTGGTGTTGGGGAGGCATTCGAGGTTGTTGGATTTCCTCAGCGTACGGATGTTGGTGACATTGATTCTTCGCACCACGACGCTCAGATGGTGGTTGGTGGTGCTGGGGTTCGGAGCGCTGAGACGGCGCTCAAATATTCTCAATTACGTTTGATTCAGACGTTAAGTGCGGGGACTGACACGATTCCAAAGGTCGAAATGTCGGAGATGGGCATTCGTGTTGCCAACAACATGGGTGGGAATGCGGTTGCAGTTTCTGAGGTGACGGTGGCGCTGATCGTCTCGACATATCGTCGGTTGATGGTTCAGTGGAACCAGTTGAACAACAAGGGTATTTACTCGGAGGGCTTTGGTACCGACTGGGGGCGGTTCCACGAATTAACAGGCAAGCGTGTGGGCGTAATTGGGCTTGGGCAGATCGGTTCGCGCGTCGCTAAACGTCTGGCCGGATGGGAGTGTGAGATTGTGTATTCAGACGTGAAGTCGTATTCAGCTGAGTATGAATCAGCGGCAGGAGCGACCCGTGTGGATTTCGACGAGTTAATCGAGACGTCTGACGTTATTACCCTGCACGTTCCGCTCGATCGTCTCACTGAAAAACTTCTTTCAGACCGAGAGTTTGCGCGAATGAAGCCTGGAGCAATCGTAATTAATGCCTGTCGCGGTCCCGTTGTCGATGAAGCAGCTCTGGTTAGAGCACTGGATGACAATCAAATTGCCGGCGCGGGTTTGGACGTGACGGAGATAGAACCGGTCGAAATGAGCAACGCTCTGATTGGTCGAGAGAACGTGGTGCTGATCCCACACAATGCGGGGATGAGCGTTGAAGCGCGCCAGAAGAGCATTGATCACGCTGTGGCGAATGCGAAGTTGCTGATGGCGGGCGATGATCCGGTGGGGATAGTGTTGCCGGTGTGAGGTGCCGTTGGCACGTTTTCTTGGGGAGGTTTGTTGTTGGCTGGGGTGATCGTTGTTGGCTCGTGGGCACAGATCAAAGGTCTGCAATACTAAAAAAATTAACGCATTAACTCGTAAATCGCTCTGTCTGTTTCAACTGAGCAAACAAACCAAACTTCGAAAGGCCTAATCGTGAAAATCAGTTCAATAACCCCCTGGTTGGTGAAAGCGGATGCATCATTCTGGGGTGAATACTTCTTCGTGGAAGTTCAAACCGACGAAGGCGTTACAGGCTGGGGCGAAATCACAACGACAACGAAAATCGCTAACCGGGCCATAGCCGGGATAATCACCCAACTCAACGACATCCTCGTTGGCGACGATCCTTCTCAAATCGAACGAATCTGGAACAAGGTATTCAGGGCGTTTACGTACATGGGATCCCGCGGTGCAACTACGCATGTAGTCAGCGGAATCGATATCGCGCTGTGGGATATTCGAGGAAAAGTGCTGGGGCTTCCCATTTACGATCTTCTTGGTGGATCGGTTCATGAAGATATTTCGCTCTACACGCACCCCGATCAGAAGAACTTCGGTACAAGAGAAGGCGTGACCGAAGAAATCACAAAGATAATCGATTCGGGCCACACAGCACTCAAGTTCGACCCGTTCCCGTTCACCGGTGGCTACCTGAGCGGAAAGATCGATTTAAAGGTCGAACGAGAGGGAGCGGAACTGACGGCGTTCATCCGAGAGATAGTCGGTCCCGATATCGAGCTTCTGGTCGATGTAGCCGGCATGTACAACGTGCCCACGGCAATTCGCCTGTGCAACACGCTCGAAGATGCAGCACAGATCGACTGGTTCGAGGAGCCAGTTCCCCCCGAAAGCTACCACGCTCTGGAGCAGGTACGAGACAAGGTGAACGTGCCGATTTCCGTTGGCGAGCGCCTGCACACTCGCTGGGATTTCGTGCCGATACTCGAAAATAAACTCGCCGATTATGTGATGCCCGATGTCACGTGGACCGGCGGTATTACCGAACTGAAGAAGATTTCGACTATGGCCGAGGCGTACTACATTCCGATTTCACCGCACGATGCTTCCGGACCAATCAACGTTGTTGCCGGCGCACATGTCATGATGACTGTACCCAACTTCTACAGGCTCGAGACCTCGAACGCCGATCTCAGCACCTACAACAAGTTCATCGAATCCCCACTCGATAACTCTGACGGTCGCCTTCGCATGACCGATAAACCGGGGCTTGGTATCGAAATTAACCGGGATTACTTCGAGAAAAACAGGCTGAACGGTTAACCAATCAACGGCCACTAAACCGAAGAGGGCGCGTTTTTGCGCCCTCTTTGTTGCCACATCGCTCATGCTTGCCCCAGATGATTCTCCGTGGGAAGTAGATAGTTTCTGAAAATAGCCAGTACGAAGCACTGAAAATTAGGAGGATGAACCACTGGCACCTCGTGTGATCGGTTCTGTCAGAACTCGGTGTCGGGGCAGAATAGCATTCACCTAATCTCACAGGGGTGCTGTTCATACCTTGGTAGCGTGGACTGTCAGAGTCCACGCTACCAAAGGAGCTCCAAACCTCATTAAGTTACTGGACTTTAATTGCTGGTGCTGCAACGTGATTTCATCGGAAAAGAAAAAGCCCTGCCCTCAGAATCAAGAGGGCAGGGCTTTTTTGTGTTCTTGGTGGAGACGGGGGAGAGTCGAACTCCCCGTCCAGAAAGGTTTCCGGTTTGACTTCTACGAGTGTAGCCGTCGGTGTTTTTCTCATCGCTGCACCCGCCCCATCGGCGTAGCAAGCGCGGCGACCAGCTAGTGGAGCCTTAGTTGTTTGTCACTAGCTACCCAAACAACGCAGTCCGACATTTCATCTCTCGATCCTAACCCGTCAGACGGGGGGTAGGTCGAAAGTCGCTGCCCTTAGGCTGCGAGAGCGAATTCACGTTCGCCGTTTATGTTTTTGCCGCTTTTTACGTGGTGCACGGCGCCACGACCCGCAATCGAGCGGTGATCTCCCTGTCGAAACCACGCGTCCCCAAGTACAACGCTAAGTCTATAGCCTACGGCATCATAGATGATAGATGAATGGTGATTAATACGAAGGTAGGGGGGATCTATGAATTGAACCTCCAGTACCCAGAAAGTAGACCAGAACTATGGCGAATAGTACTTAGCTATAGTCAGCTGATTAATTTTCGAAGCACGATGTCCAAAACTTAGTTCGTTCGTTAGAATCGCGTCGATATTTATACCGAAAATTCATCAACCTGCTAGAGAACTCACATAACTATGAATCTGCCTTCCGAATTCGATCCTTCTGCCAACCTGATCGCACATCAGGAAGAGAACGGATTATTCCATTCGGCACACACGTCGGCTGCACTTGCAGAATCGTTAATGAGAGATAGTTCTTGGGTCGACGTTTCGACCGTAGAAAAGATAATTGTGGCGGTTCTCGACTGCCAGATCACAGATGAAGACGATCCGCATTTCGGGAACTTTCTTTGGGAGAAAGAATCAGAGGTAGTCGAGGATTTGAACGCGGTCGAATTCATGATGTTCCGCTTTATTCCGCTACTTTGGGAGTTCTCTGACCGACTCTCTCTACAAACGAGAGACCGGATGTACACCGCTATTAGAAATGGGATGGCGGCAATTGCTCAGATTGACGTAAATCTGTTGTACACAAATATAGTTCTCAAAGACATCTGTAACTCGATCCTCGGTGGCGAGTTGTTGGGCGACACGGAAATAGCGGAACGTGGTTACTTGAAGCTGAGACGATGGTTCGACAAAACTCGTAAATCTGGAATAACAACTGAGTACAACAGTCCCGGTTATACAAGTCTCGCCATCGAAGTTCTCGGCAGGTTGGCATCGAACACCACTGATGAAAATACTCGGGTTATTGCGACTGTTGCCGCAGCGAGAATCGCTTTAAGCGTGGGACTTCGAATCAATCCCGAAACTCGTAGATGGGCGGGTCCATTTGGTCGAGCGTATAGCGATTCCGTTTTAGCAAATGGTCCGTCCGAACTTGATCGATTGAACAAGTTAGTGGATGACGGACTTGCCCCGAGCTGGATGATCGACATCGTCGAACACCATACGTTGCCGCAAGATGTTGTAGAGACATCAGATGTAGATACTCAAACAGTTGTCCCAACCCACCACAGCAAATCATTTTCGCTTGGAGTCGCTTCTCGTGAACTATCGACTCAGGCGAACCGGTTCATAGCTGCGCAGTCACAATCATTTGACTTGCGATATTCAGCCCCGAAGCTTGATCGAATCGCAACGATGACGACCCGATATGTTCACGATGACGCATGGCTCGGGAACTACCGAATTACTCCGAGTAGGGGTTGGGATCATGTATTTCCTGATCAAGGCAAATTTCGTGGAGTCCAGCGTGATTCATCGGCTATCGGTATTGCGATGTCGAACATGCTCGGAGCCGAGCGATCTCACAGTCGGGCGTACCTCGCTGTGGTTTGGACGGACGCTGCATCTGTCGAGGGCGTCTATGTGAACAGCGATCTCGTTAGCGATCTACCGGTCGATGTTCCGATTGGATCAGACGTTTTTGTTGTAACCGAATCCTTGCTGATAGGCGTTCGTGTGCTTGGGTTTAGCAATCTTGGGATTACTTCACGACCTCAAATCGAACTTGTCGAACGCGATGGGATGATCTCTCTGAATATTAACAACTATGCAGGGCCTGAAAAAACCTTTTGGGAACTTGCAAATCCTGGAGCATTTTTCCAAGGATTACCATATTGCGCTTTTTACTCAGAGGTTGTGGAGCGATCTGAGTGGGAGGCGCCGGCTAAGTTCATGGAAATGTTCTCTACCGGCGATTCTGCCACCGATCTACGAGAGTCGCCTGGAATCGGAACTGAAAATCAACGGGTTCTTACCACTCAATACAGTCGTTCTGGACAGGTTTTGGGACTTGAGCTAAACCTCGTTTCGGGAGAGTTGGTACGTCGATTCACGGAAAAAGGCGATTTGGGCTTTCCGAAGCTGGATTCAAAGATCGCTGTGCACTCCGATGTGAGCCCAATAGAGATTGACGAATCACGGCTTGAGTTCGGATCAGGTGATGCATGGCTCCTCTCAATACCGGAACTGAATCTCTGTATCGCTGGTATTCAAGGGAACACGCCGACTGACGTTAAGATGACTACAAATCGAGGTCAACGACGTTTTGAGGGCATAACGACGGGATTGATTGTCTGGAATGGTGACGACATAAAGGTCACCTCGATACCGCGGTACAGAGATTCCTATAGCGACTAAATCTTCGAGCGCATTGCACGGTCTATCTCTCGTTTGGCGTCGCGTTCTTTGATCGTATTACGGCGGTCAATCTGTCGTTTACCTTTACCAACACCAACCAACAATTTTGCTACTCGATTTTTGATGTATACCTTTAGTGGCACGATTGTCTGACCGTCGCGGTTCGCTTGATCATACAAGTGCTCAAGCTGTTTTTTCTTTAGCAGGAGCTTACGTGAGCGGGTAGGGTCGTGCTGTCCGTGCTCACCTGCAGGCGCATAGCCGGGGATGTGAGCGTTCTCGAGCCAAGCTTCACCGTTCTTGATGTATACGTAACCTTCAGCAATGCTCATTCGCCCTTCGCGGGCCGATTTAATTTCTGAGCCGAGCAGCACCATTCCCGCTTCGAACGTTTCGTTGATGAAATAGTCGTAGCGAGCGCGTCGATTCGTAGATAGTGCCCGTTGTGTGTCCGTATCAGCCATTATTCCATCTTATGCAATCAAACATGAATCAGTGAGGAGACTTAGTCACTGAAAATAGTGAACATTTCTAATTAGTGGATCCATTATCAAATTACACACTGAATTTCTGTCGCTTACGGATCTGCTGAAACTTGACCCAATTGGAAGTCTAGCTGTTTGATAGCAGCCTTAATCTGAGGATCTCCACCTTCTGCTGTCTGCGAATTGAGTCCTGATCCTGCTTCTTGGTCGAACTCAATAACAACGTCAGGTTCAATTCCAGTTTCTTCGATAACTCGACCGTTTGGAGTAAACCATCGACCGATCGTTAGATAAACACCACCACCGTTGGAGAGCCCGCGGAGTAGGTTGACACTGCCTTTGCCGTAAGTGTTAGTTCCGATGGCAACGGTTCGGCCGTGGTCTTGCAGTGCTCCGACGAGAACTTCCGATCCACTAGCTGAGAAATTGTCGACCAATGTCACTAATGGAATATCTGGGAAGTGGCCTCCTTTTTTGACCTTCCAATCTTCCCGATCACCACGTGAATCGACTTCGTAGGTAACCAGTCCTTCAGTCAAGAATTCAGAAGCGACGTTTACCGTGGATGATAATAGGCCGCCAGGGTTGCCCCTCAAGTCGAGAATAATGCCTTTCGCCCCATTGTCGATTAGCTCCTGAACGCCTTCTCGAACCTCTTTGGGGGTTTCTGCTGTGAACTGTGCAATTCGGATACGACCGTAATCAGTATCAGCAACTTCCATAATTGTCACACTAGGATTGTCTATCGTGTCCCGAGTAATTGTTATGTCAACTGGATCGAGGCTGCCAATATGCTCGACGGTCAACACAACATCTGTGCCTTTTTCGCCACGAATCTTGTTCACAGCCTCGAGAACGCTCCATCCAAGAGCATCTTCACCATCGACGGCCAAAATTCGGTCACCAGCCTTAATGCCAGCTTTCTCAGCCGGTGTGTTCGGTAGCGGTTTCGTGATAATTACACCGTTACGGTCAGGCGATGCCTCGACCTGAGCTCCGATACCACCAAAGTTCCCTTGGAAACCTTCTTGGTCGATCTTAAATGTTGAAGGCGAGATGTAAGCCGTGTAACGGTCGTCCAAAGCATCCAACATACCGATTACGGCTGCCTCTGAGAGGACTTTCGGGTCGATTTGTTCTGGAATCACATACTCACTAACAAGGATCGAATAGGCCTCCCAAACGATTTGAAGGCCGTCAGGGACCGCAGCGGGCTCGTCGGCTATCGGTTGGGGAGTCGGGGTCGCTTGCGTGCCGTCTGCGAGGATGAGCGCACCGTCATTCTTAGAAGCCGGACTTTCGTCAACAGAACTACTACAGGCGGCGGTGACCAATAATGCTGTGACAGCAACCGCTAGTAGAATGACGAGTCGAATTGAATATGAACGTGTTGACGGGAATTTCATTTTGTTTGTGATTCCGGTGGACAAAATTCCGGACACGCCGGAATGGAAGTTGAACAGACGAATATCGCAGAGCATTGTCTGTTGTATGAGCTAACTATCTAGATGAGGATACGCTCGTACCGCAATCTTCGATGTACGGTTGCGCACGTAAATCAATCGGTGGAATACGGTAGGTAGGCGTTGAAACACGAATGAAAGCGCTGTTTAACTTTACATAACAAGGATAGTGCGACCTTAAATTACAATAGACCTAACCTGCCCGACTAGCGTCGAAACCGGAAACTAAACTTCGTTGCCGATCAGGTCGACAGCATCTTCGGGTTCTTCTTCTACCTGAGCAACTCCGACTGCGGCCTCGATAGCGTTGCGTAGGTCGACAAGCCCCCAACCTTTTGTGGCTGAAGTTGTTATAACTCGGGATAATTGCGAAACGTCGATCTGGTCAAGCACGCTCAAAGTCAGAGGTTCTTCGGATGAGTCCGCAATGAGGTCGAACTTATTCAGTACCAATATTCTAGGCGTGTCCTCGATTCCCATGTCGGCAAGCTGATCTGATACGACCTGAGCTTGCTCCGCAGCGTACGGACTTGAAATATCGACCACCTGTACCAGTAAGTCGGCTTCTAATGCTTCTTCCAGAGTTGCCCGGAACGCCGCTACGAGGATCGGAGGAAGTTTGTGGACGAATCCGACGGTGTCGCTCAACGTCGCCGAAGTCCCTGAGGGAAGATAAAGTCGTCTCGTTGTCGTATCCAGCGTCGAGAACAGTTGATTGCGTTCGATCACACCGGAAGACGTGATCTTGTTGAACAATGCTGACTTTCCAGCGTTCGTGTACCCAACCAACGATACGATCTTGACGTCACCGCCCGTACGTTGTAATCGCTGCTGATTACGTTGAGAAGCGACCTGGGCAATCTCCTTTTTCACCCGTGACAACTTACGACGAACCAGACGTCGGTCAGTCTCGATCTGGGTTTCACCAGGACCTCTCGTTCCGACTCCACCACCGAGTCGTTCCAAGTGAGACCACTGACCCGCCAGCCGTGGGAGCAAATACTCGGTCTGAGCAAGTTCGATCTGCAATCGACCCTCACGAGAACGAGCTCGTTGGGCGAATACGTCGAGAATCAGAGCCGTTCGATCGATCACCTTTACCCCGAGATTGTCTTCCAGCGACTTCTGTTGAGTCGGAGATAGCTCATCATCGAAAATTACGACGTCGACATCGGTGTGCTTCACCATGTGCTGAAGTTCTTCGATTTTCCCTTTGCCAATGTACCTACGCGACGGCTTATTCATCGTCTGTGTGACACGGTCGATCGGATTCGCTCCAGCGGCGCGTGCCAATTCAGAAAGTTCAGCTAGCGAGTCATCGAGCGCCCAGTAATCACCTTCGCTGCGCACGCTGACTCCCACCAGAATCGCTTTCTCTCGAGATGGACCTGTGGAATGTGTGCGTTTTTTTGCCATATGGGCGATTTTGCTCCCGGCTAATACCGATTTAAGAGTTGACTTGAAGCTGTGCCAACCTACGTAGTCCTTCATCGATCTGATCGTCAGGGATCGTCAGTGACAGTCTGATGTAACCCTCGCCGCCAGGTCCGTATCCGTTACCAGGGGTTACTACGACATTTACCTCGTCCAGCAGCTTCTGTGCGAACTCGGCTGAACTGTAACCCTTTGGTATTGGTGTCCAGATGTATAGAGCTCCCTTTGGAGCAACAGCCGGAACACCAATCTCGTTCAATACAGAGACTACCTTGTCGCGGCGCTTTTGATATACCTCGTTATTGTTGTCGATCCATTCCGACGGCAGATCCAGTGCAGCGATACCCATCTCCTGATTCGCCTGCGACAAGCCGGAGTCGATGTTCGACTTCACACGCATTAGCGCATTGACTATCTCAGGGTTTCCAGAAGCAAACCCCACGCGCCAGCCCGTCATGTTGGCTGTCTTAGAAAGTGAGTGAAACTCCATGGCGATGTCCATCGCACCTTCTGCTTGCAGCACACTCGGTGCAACGTACCCGTCGTAGGTCACCTCTGTGTACGCAGCATCGTGAAGCAAAGCGATATCGAACTCTTTGCAGTACTTCACTGCTTCGTCAAAGAAGCTAAGGGGAGCGATAGCACCCGTTGGATTGTTCGGGTAGTTAATCCAGAGAGTCTTTGCCTTCTTCGCAACGTCGGTTGGAATATCAGTGAAGTCGACGAGATAGCCGTTTTCTTCCTTGAGTGTCACGAAGTGGGTCGTACCACCTGCGAACATCGTGCCGATTTCGTAAACCGGGTATGCGGGGTCTGGACTAATAGATATATCACCGGGATCTATGAAACACAGTGCTGCGTGGGCAATGCCCTCTTTGGCACCGATTAGGTTGATCACTTCGGTCGCAGGATCGAGCTTCACGCCAAATCGATCGTCGTAGAACTTCGCTACTCGAGCTCGGAACTCTGGAAGCCCTTCGGTCTCGGGATATTTGTGGTTCGCAGCCTTCTTTGACCCTGCTACCAGAGCGTCAAGAACTGGGGCTGGAGTCTGCATATCAGGATCGCCAATACCGAACGAAATTACTTCGATGCCCTGGGCCTTCTTGGCGGCTATCGCTCGGGATATGCCCACGAATAGATATGGCGGGAGGTTTTCAACGCGTTCAGCAAATTTCATTCGAATGTTTCCGTTGCTTTAGGTGCTAATAGTTCTTTTGAAGGTGTTTTTCGTTCAGTGACGCAAAGGCAGATCAATCGTAAACGAGAGACTAGACACAATGCGACTTATTCCGCCGGATATTGGTGCTAAGAAATAGCCGAGTTAGTCAGGCCAAACGCCAGTGAAAACTTCGACTGCGGGACCCTCTAGGAACACCTCGCCCGCTTTGTCCCACGAAATTCGCAATATTCCGCCATCGACAATTACATCTACCGTGTCGTCAACCAAACCGTGCGCTCGTGCCGCCGCAGCTGCCGCTGTTGAACCCGTGCCAGAAGACATCGTTTCACCGGCTCCGCGTTCAAATATCCGAGCTCGAATCTTCGATCGGCTGATTACGTTCACAATTTCGAAATTGATCCTGTTTGGAAACAGTTTGTGACTCTCGACATGAGGGCCAACTTCAACAAGTGGAAAGTCTTCGACTGATTCCTCCATCACCACAACTGCGTGCGGATTTCCAACAGCAAGGCAGGTAATTATGAGTTCACGATCTCCAGCCTGAATGGGGAATCTTTTTATGATGTCGAGATCTCCAGTTTGCGCGGTGTCAACTGGTATTTCAGAAGGAACGAACGTTGGAACACCCATCGCAACTTTGGCAGCGACCATTTTATTGCCTTCCATAGTTGGCCAAACAGTTCGTACTCCACCGCCCGTCTCGACTGTCATACCGCCTTCGGCTGGAAGAGCGATTTTCCGATCGATGACGAATTTCGAGAATAACCGAATGCCGTTTCCGCTCATCTCTGCTTCAGATCCGTCCGGGTTGTACACCCTCATCCTGATCTGAGCGACCTTAGAGTCCTGTACAAGAACTATCCCGTCCGATCCAACCCCGAAAGCGAGAAGGCTCATTGCTTTCGCCAAAGCGCCCCAATCGCGATCGATACCGCGACCATCGATGGCGATGTAATCGTTACCAGCGCCGTGTAATTTTGCGAATTCGACGGTCATTGTCTCTCCAGATGGATTGGATCAAATTGTCTGTATAACCAAAATGATTCTATGATCGATCAAGCCAAACTGCGAATTTGATACTACTGACGGATATCGGTATTTTAGTTTGGCTAATCAAATCTAAAATATGAATGATAATCAACTGTCGCCATGCCAGCCGTTCACGGCGGCGAAAACCGTTTTTGTCGTCTCTAAGGGATCATCCGTCATATCGAACCAGTTGATACGAGCGTCATCTAGTTTGAACCAGTTGCTCTGCTGTCTGATCAGACGATTCGTTGCTACAGCGGTAAGTCTTATGGCCTCATTCAGGTCATATAGGCCTTCCAAATGGTCGATCATCTGCCGATATCCAATGCCGCTCAAAGCCCTGGTTTTGTCTGAGTAGCCATGTGCGAGCAGACCTTCGACCTCACTCACCCATCCAGATTCCTTCATTAGCGCAAGACGATCGATGACCCGGGTGTGAAGAATTGAACGCTCAACGTTCAATCCGATTATGAAATGGGCAAATGGCGGTTCTTCCGCTTTTGAACGGTTTGAATCACAAATGCCTGAATCGCTTAGAACGCGTTCTATTGCCCTAATCACCCGTCGTGGATTCTTTAGATCGGTTACTTTTGCGACTTCAGGCGCAATGTCGTTAAGGTGTTGCGCAAGCGACGCAATGCCATCTGAGTTCAACTCTGATTCCAGTTCGGCGCGTAACTTCAAGTTGGGCTCGATCTCAGGTACTTCCCAACCCTCGATGATCGCCCATATGTATTGACCCGATCCGCCAACCAATATCGGTAACTTGCCTCGACTAACTATGTCTGAGATCACCGATCTAGCGGTCCTCAGGTACTCACCAAGGCTGAAATGTTCATCAGGATCAATAATGTCTATCAAATGGTGAGGAACACCTTTGGTTTCATCAGGGCCTGGCTTGGCTGTAGCGACGTCCATTCCTCGATAGAACAGTCGGGAATCGACGTTCACAACCTCACCATTGAGCTCAAGCGCTAATTCGACGCCAACAGAGGTCTTACCGGTCGCGGTTGCGCCGATTACAGCAACCAGCTTTGGTTTGGATAATGATGATTGGTGGATCAAGCGGAACCCGCCGGAAAACTAGTTTGAGCTGGCCGCTGCGATCAGCTTTGAGAACTCGTCGGCTTTTAGACTTGAACCGCCAACGAGGGCACCGTCGATGTCTGGTTGAGTCAGTAATTCGGCGATGTTCCCCGGATTCACACTGCCACCGTACAAAACTCGCACTGAATTAGCCTTCTTAGGAGCCAGCTTGTGAACAACCTCGCGGCACACGGCGGTCATCTCCTGTGCCTGATCCGATGTCGCAGCCTCACCAGTGCCTATCGCCCAAACTGGCTCATATGCGACGATCAAAGAGTCCCACTGCAAAAATCCTGCGAGACTCTCTTCGAGCTGTGCCGATACGAATGTGGCAGCGTCGCCTGATTTCCGAACGCCTAGATCTTCCCCAACGCAAAGAATCGCTACAAGACCGGCGTCAACAACTTCAATTGCCTTAGCGGCGACATCAGCTGACGTCTCACCGTTCATAGTGCGTCGTTCGGAGTGCCCGATAATCACGTGGCTGACTAGGCCATTCAACATGGAAGTAGAAACTTCTCCAGTGAATGCACCGTTTCCGTTTGCGTTGACATTTTGCGCACCCACGTGAATTGAAGAACCCGCTAGGGTCTGAGAAATACTCGTAAGCGAGACAAACGGCGGGCACACGATCTTCTCGACCCCCGGAACGGCATCGCTCAGTGCGAGAATTTCTTCAACTAGGTTGGTTCCCGACCCAACGTCGGTGTTCATCTTCCAGTTTCCGGCGATCACCGGCGTTCGATCAGTCATTCGATTTGTCCTGCGTAACCAGTTAGTGAAAAGATAAAAATATTAAGCGTCATCAAGCACCGCGACACCAGGCAGAATCTTGCCTTCGAGGAACTCAAGCGACGCACCGCCACCGGTGGATACGTGTGTGATCTTATCGACAAGTCCCAGTGAACCGACTATCTCTGCGGTAGAACCACCACCAATAACCGAAATAGTCTTTTTGTTATCAGCAACAGCGTTTGCGACAGCGACCGAACCCTTAGCGAACTCCGACCACTCGAATACGCCCATCGGACCATTCCAAATAATCGTGTCTGCTATTCCGATAATCCTTGCATACTCTGTGGCAGACCGAGGTCCGATATCAAGAATCAGGCTATCGAGAGGCACTTCGTCAGAGCCACAAACAGTTGCTGGTGAATTCTCATTGAATTCAGGCGCAGTAATCACATCGGCTGGAAGCACTACATTCGCCCCGCCCGATTCAAGTAACCCTTTTGCAGCAGCTTTATCTTCGTCGCTAACTTCAATCGCACCACCTGATCGACCCTGAGCGACGTAAAACGCCGCGACCATTCCGCCGCCCACAAGTATCGTGTCGACTTTTGCAGATAGATGTCGAAGCACTTGGATCTTGTCGGCAACTTTAGCGCCCCCTACGATCGCGATCGTGGCTCCTGTTGAACCCTCTAGCGACTGTCCGAGCATTTCTAGTTCCCGTTCCATCAGCAATCCTGCATACGCAGGTAAATGGGCGGCGACTCCGGCTGTTGATGCATGCGCACGGTGTGCCGCACCGAAGGCATCGTTTACGTATAGATCGGCGAGCGAGGCGAGGTGTTTGGAAAAATCTTCGTCGTTCGCCTCTTCGCCTGCATCGAATCTCAAATTCTCGAGTAGAGCGAAACTCCCGGTGCCGAGGCCTGATAACACGCTCGCAGCACGATCAGTATTCGGACCTTCAGCGTCTGCGACTGGAGTGCCGAGTAACTCTGACAACCGTTCTCTAACGATGCCGAGTCGCATGTCTTCGACTACTTGACCCTTCGGTCGACCGAAGTGAGAGCATACGACAACCTTCGCTCCGCCATCTCTTAAGAGGTTCAATGTTGGGAGCGCTGCTCGGATTCGAGAGTCGTCGGAAATGACACCGTTTCGCGTTGGTACGTTGAAATCGACCCGAACGAGTACGGTCTTGCCTTTTACGTCTACACCTTGAATTGATCGTTTGTTCATCAGGAGAATAGTTTCTACTTCGTTCCGACGATCAATTTGGCGCTATCAGCGAGCGACTGCTGCTGTTCATCCGAAAAAGAGGTCCCCTCTAAAGCATCAAGCGCTTCGTCTAGTAGTTCGTCGATCTTGCCTTCAGCGAACGCTCGGCTCTCCGTCTCACCGAGAATGATTGTCACTTCGTCCAAGTCAGCAGGATCCAAAACACGTTTCATGAATATCTCGCCAAGCCGGCGACGGGTTGTGGGAGTGCCGTTTTCGATGGCGTGCGCAGTTGCAATCGATTTCTTCTTTGATTGCAGCCGACCACGTTGAACCTCGGAACGTTCAGTACCTTCCTTAGGCCACTGTGCCTGTAGATCGATGTTCAAGTTCTGAGCAGTACCGAGTGCACTCCCGAACTTATATAAAGCGTCCAGCACTTCGTTATTCGCAGCTGCGGCAATTCCACCAAGTTTGGCTGAAACTCCGTACAGAGCACCGTGCTTTCGGGCGACCGAAACGATTTCAGCCACGCTAACGGCAGCTCGTTCTTGATATGAAATGTCTAAGTATTCACCCTCACAAACATCAAGCGTCGCGTTGTCGAGCGATTCCAAAGCCATTGAGATATAACGAGGATCGGCCGCAGGACCACTAGCATTTCGCTGTTCAAATATAGACATCCGCGCCATAGCGTGTATCCCATCACCAGCGTTGATCGCCTGAGCCGGCCCCCATGCCCACCAGATTGTTGGTCGCATATTGCGCTCGGTGTTGGCGTTCTGCACATCTTCATGCACTAATAGGAAGTTGTACAGCATCTCGACTGACACGGCATAAGGCATAGCTGAAGCGTTATCTAAACCAACTGCCTTTGCAACACTCAATACGAGGTGCCCATGTGATCGATCTTGGACGACCGCTGGTTCGGGCTCACCATTCTGATCAACCCAGCCCAAGTGATAGGCCATCATTTTGTAAAGCGGTAGCTCGCGTGAATCGACGAATTTTTTAATGGCGGCCTCAAACTGATCTGAATCGTCAGCGGTGAGCCCTGGGAGTGTTCCTGTGAAAGACAATCAACTTCTCCGAAAAGTACGTGCCGAGATCGACAGAATTGTCTGACTACCCGGCTATCAAATGAAACTACAGCCAAACAAGAATAACCGAGAGCAGTTAGCTGGCGACAATATCGCCAACAATATTCTGAATAGATTCAGCACCGATAGCACCTGTGCGCAACAAGACCACCTCACCGTCAACGTATGAAACCACGGTGCTCGGCGCCGAACTGTCGCCACAAGGGGCGTCGACACAGCCTGCGATCATATCGCCGAATATTTGGTCGACGAAATTCGCATCCTTCACAGGATCCCTTCCAGTGAGATTACAACTGGTTCCAGTGATCGGAACTCCTGCGATTTCAATAATTTTTCTCGTAATAGCGGAAGA
>JAPKFF010000026.1:0-20000 GCA_028821715.1 Dehalococcoidia bacterium | reverse complement strand
CCGTCACTTATTCCTCAGGTACCGTCCTTGCTCTTCCCTGAGAAAAGAGGTTTACGACCCTAAAGCCTTCATCCCTCACGCGGCGTCGCTCCATCAGGCTTTCGCCCATTGTGGAAGATTCCCTGCTGCTGCCTCCCGTAGGAGTGGGGGCCGTGTCTCAGTCCCCCTCTGACTGGTCGTGCTCTCACACCAGTTACCCGTCTTCGGCTTGGTAGGCTTTTACCCCACCAACAACCTGATAGGCCGCGAACTCATCTAAGGGCGGAAACCGGTTACCCGGCACCTTTCATCCTCAACCTTAGATTGAGGATCACATGGGGTATTAGCAGAAATTTCTCTCTGTTGTCCCCCACCCAAAGGCAGATCATTCACGTGTTACTCAGCCGTCTGCCACTAAGTCATCACCCCGAAGGGTGGGACTTCGTTCGACTTGCATGCATTATGCGCGCCGCCAACGTTCGTCCTGAGCCAGGATCAAACTCTCCGTAAAGTTGACGTTCTTTCTGTCCACTGTTCAATTGTTAAGGTGCCGCCCGACAGTCACTTGTGTGTGTGGGCAGAAGACTAATGTTAGAACCCAGTTATTTAGGGTGTCAACAGTAATTTATCTAATCTTGGCTCAGATGATGAAGGTCGTTCCGACCACCGTGTATTCATTCGACTCCAAAACAACCTACATTAGCACTCGATATTCTGAGGTTCAGGCACCATAATTACTTGAATAAAATTGATCGCGCACGCGATCTTTAATAACGACTATTTAGAGTTTCTAACTGCCTAATTATTAAGGACCCAGAATCAATGCCAAGGAACGTTCCCGGCGAGCCGTACACCAGAGTCTCAGCTGAAGAGGCTGACGAAATGGTCAAATCTGGCGGAGCAACCGTCATAGATGTACGACGAGATGATGAATACGAAGGTGGACACGTCAAGGGCGCACTCTGGATTCCAGTCGACGACGTTATCCCCAGGTTTGCCGAAATCCCAGAAGAAGGAAAACTCCTGTTCATCTGCGAAGTCGGAGCACGATCTGGCCTAGCCGCTGAGTACGCAGCAGCCATGGGTGCAGAAGCTGACAGACTCTTCAATATTGAAGACGGCACAGGTACTTGGATCCAAAAAGGACTCCCCTACTCGACCGGCGACGAGAAGTGACTCAACCCGAACGTAATACAGCAATAGAGGTCCCTTCCTTTATTAGAGGATGACGGGGCCGGAGATATTCAATTGAAAATTCTGGTTGTTGGTTCTGTCGCGTATGACGCGGTTGAAACCCCTGCAGGCAAGCGTGAATCTCAGCTCGGTGGCGCGGCCACGTACTTCTCTGTTGCTGCGAGTTACTTCACAGAGGTTGGAATGATCGGTGTCGTGGGTGACGATTTCGATCCAGCCGATATTGCGATGCTCCAAAGCCACGACATCGATACTTCTGGTCTAGTGAAAGCTGATGGCAAAACTTTCCGATGGAGCGGCGAGTATATGGAGGATATCAATACTGCGGTGACCCTAGATACTCAGCTAAACGTGTTTAGTGAATTTGAACCCGAACTGAGCGATGCACACGCAAACGCTCCTTATTTGTTTCTCGCTAATATCGACCCGAATCTTCAGTTGAAGGTGCTCGATGCGATGGCCACCCAACCGAATATGGTAGCCAGCGACACTATGAACCTGTGGATTGATATCGCAAAGCCGGCACTTACCGATCTCATCAGCAAGGTCGATACGCTTCTCATTAACGAAGAGGAAGCGAAGCAACTCACCGGTCAAGACCACCTTCCGGATGCCGCCAAAGCAATAATCAAACTCGGACCAACCTCCACCGTGATCAAACGTGGTGAGTACGGTGCAACGCTATTTGGTGACAACTTCTCGTTCGCGGCGCCTGCTTACCCATTAGAGAGGGTCGTTGACCCAACTGGTGCTGGCGATTCTTTCGCTGGTGGCTTCATGGGTTATCTAGCATCTGTCGATAAAGTCGATGAAGAATCGCTACGCACTGCTGCCATCGTCGGTAGCACAATGGCTTCGTTCGCTGTCGAAGACTTTGGTCTCGACCGCGTAAAGAAGCTGACTAAATCCGATATCGATGAACGCTTCAAAGCATTCGTCGATCTCACACGTTTCAATCCTTTAACTTAAATCCAATAAAATAGTTTTTTGTCTATGGGATGGAATCATTTCATCTTGAAACCCACTGAGCTGACGGCGACGAAAGCGCCCATCGCCCGGACCAAATACAGAACTTCTTAACTCGCAGCGTTAAAACACGTTGTACAAGTCCGGAGAAATCATGGATTACGACATTAGAGACATTGGTCTCGCTGAAAAAGGTCGACTACGCGCAGAATGGGCAGAACGTGAAATGCCCGTTCTGCGAACCATTAAAGAGCGATTCGCAAAAGAAAAGCCTCTTGATGGCATCAAGCTAGCAGGTTGTCTGCACATCACCGCAGAAACTGCGAACCTTGCTCACACCCTGAAGGCCGCCGGTGCCGATCTCACTCTGTGTGCATCTAACCCGCTTTCGACTCAAGACGATATCGCAGCTCACCTCGTTGAGTCCGGCATCCCGATCTACGCCATCAAAGACGAAGACGAAAAGACCTACTTCGACCACATGTCAGCAACAGTCGATACAGGTCCACAGATCACAATGGATGACGGTGCCGATGTGGTAGCAATGCTCCACAAGGATAAGACTCACCTCCTTAAGAATGTACTCGGTGGGATGGAAGAAACCACCACCGGTGTTATTCGCTTGAAGGCTCTTCACGGTGAAGGCAAGCTGGCTTACCCGATCGTTGCAGTAAACGATTCGCAGACCAAGCACATGTTCGACAACCGTTACGGCACAGGCCAGAGCTCGCTAGATGGAATTATCCGTGCAACCAACATGCTCATTACGGGCAAGACTGTTGTCACTATCGGTTACGGCTGGTGTGGCAAGGGGTTTGCAATGCGAGCCAAAGGCATGGGCGCCCACACTGTTGTGTGTGAAGTCGATCCAGTGAAGGCTCTTGAGGCAGTCATGGATGGCCACTCGGTCATGAGCATGGACGAAGCCTGCAAGATCGGCGACATCTTCCTTACCGTCACAGGCGGTATGAAGGCAGTCGATGGCAAGCACTTCGAGAACATGAAAGATGGCGCAGTTGTTGCCAACTCGGGTCACTTCAACATTGAAATCAACGTTGAAGCACTCGAAGAAATGTCTGAAGCAAAACGACAGGTTCGAGAATTCGTTGAAGAGTACACACTCGAAGACGGACGAAAAGTCTTCTTGCTCGCACAGGGTCGATTGATCAACCTTGGTGCAGCCGAAGGTCACCCACCTTCAGTAATGGACATGAGTTTTGCTAACCAGTCCCTTGCTGGTGAGTACATCATGCAGCATCACTCGAAGCTCGATCCCGGCGTTTACACGTTGCCTTCCGAAGTCGATACCGACATCGCAAGCCTAAAGCTAAGCGCAATGGGCATGTCTTACGACACCCTTACTAAAGAGCAAGACGTTTACCTAAATAGCTGGGAAACCGGAACTTAAGTTTCCACCTGCTAGATAACTGGCTAAAATGACCCCGGCAATTCTTCATTAGAATTGCCGGGGCATATCTAAGACACGGATTATTCAAAACAAAATATGGTCAACACAAACTACTTATTAACCTCAGAATCTGTATCCGAAGGTCATCCCGATAAGATGGCCGACCAGATTTCTGATGGTGTTCTAGATGCACTCTTAGCTCAAGATCCTATGAGCCGAGTCGCATGTGAAACTTCCGTCACTACCGGACTCGTACTGGTATTCGGAGAAATCACAACAAACGCAGATGTCGATATCCGCGGAATCGTTCGAGACACCATTCGAAAGATTGGCTACGACGACCCTTCTTACGGTTTCGACTGTGACGGCTGTTCAGTTCTTATTGCACTCGACGAACAGTCGACAGACATCTCAGCTGGGGTAACTGAAGCACTCGAAGTTCGAGGCGAGGACGCAGCAGACGAAGTCGGTGCTGGTGACCAGGGAATGATGATTGGCTACGCAGCCAACGAAACTCCTACGTTCATGCCACTGCCGATTGCACTCGCACATTCGTTGACCAAACGGTTGACCGATGTTAGACGCAACAACAAGATCTCATACCTTCGACCCGACACTAAAAGTCAGGTAACTATCGAATACACCGAGGATCACAAACCAATTCGAGTCGACACCATCGTCATCTCGGCTCAGCACGATCCTGAAGCAACTAACGAGCAAATTGAATCCGATATTCAGGAACACGTCATTCGTAAAGTGGTTCCTGCCAATATGCTCGATGAAAACACCAAGTACTACATCAACCCATCGGGTCGATTCGTAATTGGTGGTCCAGTTGGTGACGCCGGTCTAACCGGTCGAAAGATCATCGTTGATACCTACGGTGGAAGCGATCGCCACGGCGGAGGCGCATTCTCGGGCAAGGACCCAACGAAGGTCGACCGTTCAGCAGCATACGCAGCACGCTGGGTTGCAAAAAACCTAGTTGCAGCTGGTCTTGCAGAACGAGCCGAAGTTCAGTTGTCATACGCCATCGGTGTATCAACTCCGATTTCGATTCAGGTCGACACCAAAGGAACTGGCACAAAGCCGGAATTTGAACTTGTTGAACTGGTTAAAGCCAACTTCGACCTACGACCGCAGGCGATCATCGATCACTTCAACCTCCGACGACCGATCTACCAGCAGATTGCTGCATATGGTCACTTCGGGCGTGATGATCTAGATCTCCCGTGGGAGAAACTCGATCGAGTCGAGGCTCTAAAAGCCTAGTACCCGTTCGCTAGCTCGAATAAACTCGGGGCAGTCTGTGAATCATGCAGACTGCCCCGAACTATTTAACGAGATAGGCAGCTTCCAGAATGAACGATCGCCCAAACATCCAATTCGGAACGGACGGCTGGCGAGCGATCATCGCTGAAGACTTCACGTTTGCCAACGTACGGGCGTGCGGCGAAGCTGTTGCCAGAAATATAATCGCAACGGGGCGAGCAGGTCAGGGCTTGATAGTTGGTTTCGATACCCGCTACGGTTCGCCACGATTTGCCAATGCCGTTGCTGAAGTAGTCAACGGTTACGGCATCGATACACACATGTTCGATGTCGCAGCACCAACTCCGGCGTGCAGCTTCGCAGTAGTCGATCACTCAGCAGCCAATGGAGTGATGATCACGGCAAGCCACAATCCACCAGAGTGGAACGGCTTCAAGGTGAAATCCTCCGCCGGCGGATCAGCAACGCCAGGTGAAGTCGCCCAGATCGAAGAACACCTCGCTGAAGTACTCGATGGAAAGGTCAGCAAAACCGCTAGCGAGCAAGCCACGAACTCGATCTTCGATGTAATCACCCCTTATATAGAACAACTACATCGAGCAATAGATGTTGCACCAATCAAGGCACAGCCCTTAAAAGTAGTAGTCGACGCCATGCACGGCTCGGGCGCAGGAATCATTCCTAAAATGCTCTCGGGTGGCGCAATCGAAGTCACAGAAATCCGATCCGACCACAATCCAAACTTCCCTGGAATGGACCAACCCGAACCGATCGAGCACAACATAAAACCACTGTCAGCAGCAGTCAAAGAACTAGGAGCCGACATAGGCATAGCTTTAGACGGCGACGCTGACAGAGTAGGAATAGTCGACGAAAACGGTCGCTACCTCACAACCCTCGAAGTTTTCTCGCTACTCACAGCCCACTTCATGGGTCGCCGAAACGAACGAGGCGGAATAGCTTGCACCATCACGATGTCGTCAATGGTCGACAAACTATCTGCTCATTACGGTGCACCTGTTTACCGAACTCCAGTCGGATTCAAATTTGTCGGTCCCACAATGATCGACAATGGCTGCTCGATGGGCGGCGAAGAAAGCGGCGGCTACGCATTCAAAGGTCACGTCCCAGAGCGTGACGGCTCACTCTCAGGGCTTATATTCCTGGAAGCAATGGTGATGAGCGGCAAAAAACCATCTGAGCTACTCACGGATCTTCACACCCTAGTAGGTCCACATACCTTCCGACGAATCGATGTTTCATACGATGAATCTCAACGCTCCAATCTGGTCCAAAAAGTGACTTCCGCTGCGCCAACCAGCCTCGGAGGACTAGACAATGAATCCGACGACCGACGTGACGGCGTGCGATTCAATCTTGCTGGTGGATCGTGGGCGGTTGTCAGAATGTCCGGAACAGAACCCCTCGTAAGGATTTATGCCGAGACGCCGGACGATGCAACGTTGGACGCTGTGCTAAATGACTTGCGCTCGGCCCTCGGCGTGTAGGCGAACCTGATTTAGCGCCTGCAATCCGAACGGTTAATGCTGATCACAACAGCAACCCTGTCATTCACGAGGATCCAATAAAGTCGTCTGCCTCGTACACGAAAACGTCTACCAAACGGCGAAAACTAGAGTCCCCGGATTGTCACCCGAGGGATATCTCATTCAATCCACCACCGATTCAAAGGTATTTGTTCACCGATAATGCCTATATTTTCTCATTTATCGAATGAACAGGTACTAGCATTGATCAAATATCTCAAGACCCTCTAGCATTCCCGCCGTAGTTCGCGACAATAGGAAGCCGACTCGTAAGAGTCGGCACATTTTGGGCCGGGGTGGTGGAATGGTAGACACGGCGGATTTAAAATCCTCTGTCTTAACAGACGTGTGGGTTCGAGTCCCACCCTCGGTACCAAAATATTTAACGCATACCTAACCCACGGTTCACATGAACCAAATTAGCCCCATCCAGATATGTCGGAGAAAAAGTGTCAATGGCAATCGGAATCATCGGCGGAACCGGTCTCTACGAAATAGACGGCTTTAAAAACGCCCAATGGATCACAGTCGAATCTGCATTTGGTGAACCATCCGATCAACTCCTCATCGGCGACTACGAAGGACACCGACTCGTCTTCCTGCCCCGACACGGACGCGGACACCGCATTCCACCGACCGAAATCAACTACCGAGCCAACATCGAAGCCCTCAAGCGAGCCGGTGTCGATCGAATCGTATCGTTCTCCGCAGTCGGCTCACTAAAAGAAGAACACAAACCCACTGACTTCGTGCTCGTCGATCAATTCATCGATCGGACATTTGCTCGAGAAAAAACCTTCTTCGGCACCGGATTCGTCGCCCACGTCAGCATGGCCGATCCCATCTGTTCAACAACCCAAAACGTGATCGCTGAAGCTGCCACTGAAATCGGACTCACCCACGCAGTCGGCGGAACCTACCTAACCATGGAAGGCCCGCAATTTTCCAGCCGAGCCGAATCCGAGATGTACCGCAGCTGGGGTTGCGACGTTATCGGTATGACAAACATGCCCGAAGCTAAGCTCGCCAGGGAAGCGGAAATCGCATACGCAACCGTAGCGATGGTCACCGACTACGACTGTTGGCACACCGACCACGACGACGTCTCAACCGCATCCATCATCGAAGTCCTAAAAACCAACACCATCCACGCCAAACACCTAATCAAAGCCCTAGTCCCAAAACTAGCCGCCCTCCAAGCCCCATTCCATTCAGGCACCCACACCTCTTTGGAACACGCAATAGCCACCGCCCCTGAACACCGAAATCCCGAATTAGTAGCGAAATTAGGCGTGGTGGCGGGTCGAGTTATCGATAACTCTGGCTGGTAGCCGAACAGACAGCCACTGAACATCGTCTCGTTCAGCGACACTTTCGATAACTTCATTGAGCATTAGGAACCATCAACCTGACAAACACTCTCAGCGAATGTCGTAATTAGCAGCCCGTAGAACTTACCGCCGCCTATTAACTGCTCGCAAAACCACTGCCCTACAAATACTGGATACTTGTGACGGTCTTGCAGAGTTTTTATGTGCCCCAAGGCGTTATCCTCTCAACTCAGCAGAAATCACATATGCACTCAGAAAACAAATCTAGCTTTTGAAAATCACATCACTCGAAATCATTAAAGTCCCTCCATCATGGGTCTGGCTCAGAATCCACACCGACACCGAACTTACCGGACTCGGCGAGCCGTATCTCGAAAACCACCCCGAAACCGTCATAGCTGAAGTCAAACGACTTGAGCCGTTCCTAATAGGCAAAGATCCGACGCAGGTCGAAAAGCTGTGGAAAATCATGTATGAATCGGGCACCGGATACTTCGGTGGACCTATCAAGCTGTCGGCTATTTCGGGCATAGACATGGCGCTGTGGGACCTTGCCGGAAAGGCAGCCGGAGTCCCGATCTACCAGATGCTCGGCGGCAAGATATTCGATCGCATTAAGATGTATCGAGCAACTGGCGGACAGCTCCCTTGGGTAATAGAACCCGGCGAACCATACCACCCAGGCAATCCACCCAAGACCGATCTCAAAACGAACGAGCCTGAAACATACAAAGAGGCCGCACGAACTCTCATCGAAGAGTGGGACTACCGAGCGTTGAAGATGCATATTTCGCTAGGTGATGGACTAGAAGTTACAACTCTGGTCGACAGTGTCGCTGAGAAATTTGCAGCAGCCAAAGAAGGTGCAAACGAGGGCGCCAGAAACGTTGGTGCAGGATTCGTAGATATCGCAATCGACATCCATAATCCCAATCCTGCAATTGGGCGCCAACTAATCGAAGCGCTGGCCCCTCACCGACCTCTCTTTATTGAAGAGCCAATGCCGGTAGAACGAGTCGATACACTCGCCCAAATCGTCGATGGCTCCACTGCTACCATCGCTGCGGGTGAACGCTGGATGGGCAAGTACGTTTTCTTCGACGCTTTGAGTCGCGGACTGCTTTCAGTTGTTCAACCCGACATTGCTCATGCGGGCGGAATTACCGAAACTAAGAAGATAGCGATTATGGCTGAAGCCGCCTACGCAAAATTGGCAATTCACTGCCCGCTTAGCCCGATGGCTCTGGCTGCATCTATTCAAGTCGATGCTTGCACTCCAAACTTCCTCGTGCAGGAACACAACGAAGTTAACGACTCTCGACCAGCTGCCGGACCGCACGCAGGTAAAACTGTCATTGGAGCCGGTTTTTTCAAGGATCCTTACGTGCTTGATGAAGATGGATATGTTGCAGTGCCCGAAGGAGTCGGTTTGGGAATCGAGATCGACACCGAGGGATTCGAGAAAATCATGTCCAAACCGTGGCAGGCGACTCGAGGATAAGAGTCGGCCAGATCAGCTGAATCTAACTAACGCCTGTTCGGACTAGCCAAGACAGCGGTCACCGACTCGATATACACAGCGAAATTACTGGTTGCCAAAATTTCATTTGTAGAAGTAATTGTCCAAATATACAAATCGATTGGAATTGAACATGTTTATTTACTTGAGAATTGGGTTCGCGATCTTTAGTGGTCTGACTGTAGGTTGGCGCCACTCGCTAAATAAGCCTTTTGGAAAACAACCTAACGTATCCGAACAGGTCTAGAATCCCGGAATGCCAGAATCGACTTTTCTATCAACCGCCGCCAAACAATTAGCATTCGATGCGATCAATGACCGAAGCGAGGGGCTAATTAACCTTTCGAAAAACATATGGGATCATCCCGAATCGGGTTTTCGTGAGCACCGAACCGCAAAACTAACCAGCGAATACTTTCTGTCTATAGGACTAGAGCCAAGAGAAAATATCGCCATCACCGGCGTTATAGCTCGTGTAGAAACCGGGCGACCGGGCCCGCACGTGGCAGTTATGGGTGAACTTGACTCGCTGATCGTGCCAGAACACCGAAATGCAGACCCGGAGACCGGAGCGTCTCACGTATGTGGACACAACATTCAGATCGGGAACATGCTCGCATCGGCTGTAGGGCTTGCACAACCTGAGGTTCTATCGGCACTGAGTGGCACTATATCGTTCATGGCGGTTCCAGCAGAGGAATACATTGAGATCGAATATCGCGAAGGACTGCGTCAATTAGGCAACATTGAATTTCTTGCCGGCAAGCAGGAATTTGCGAGACTTGGTGTACTAGACGATGTAGATATTTCGTTGCTCACACACGTATCCCCTACGGAAACCAATACGCTCCGACCTGGTATCAGCCACAACGGTATGATTGCGAAAACGGTTAGGTTCATAGGTCGCTCAGCTCATGCTGGCGGGTCACCTCATCTTGGTATCAATGCTCTAAACGCCGCCAGTCTGGCAATACAAGGTATCGCCCTGCTCCGCGAAACTTTCCAAGACGACGATCACATTCGAATCCACCCAATAATCACTCGGGGAGGCGCTGCAGTGTCTTCCGTTCCGGCAAACGTAACTATGGAGATGTTCATCAGGGCAGCTAGTATCGACGCAATGAAGGATGCCGAGGTGAAGGTAGACCGTGCGTTGAAAGGAGCGGCAATGACAATTGGGGCTACGGTCGAAATCAGCACATCGCCCGGATACATGCCATCTCTTTTCGATTCATCTCTATCTGATCTCTACGACGAATCAGTAACGTCATTGCTCGGGGAATCGGCAATTGGGCGCATGCCTCACCGGACGTCTTCCACAGACATGGGTGATATCTCGATGATTATGCCGGCTATGCAGTCATATGCCGGAGGAGCTGTTGGTCGGACGCACAGCAATGAGTTCGAAATCACCGATTGGAATCTTGATGTGGTCGATGCGGGTAAAGCACTTACTTCGACCGTGATTGATTTACTAGCAGACAACGGAGCGAAAGCGAAGCAGATCATAGACGATTTTGAAGTTCCGCTATCAAGGGCTGAATATCTTAAAACTCTGCGTGGGTTCGAACGGACCGAAGTATGGGACGGCAATTAATCTTTGGAACTCTGGATACTCGCGGCTCTCGGTAATCCGCTTATTTTCTCGATCGTCACCCTCATCGATAAGCGAGTGTTGTCAGGTTTCGGACTCGGACTTCCCAGTTTCTACCTGTTCGTAGGTGGCAGCCAAGGGTTATTCGGCGCAACGGTTCTGCTGTTCAACTTCCCTGCTGGCGTTGAAGTCGAGATCATCGCGAAAGCCTGGTCGATCGGAGTCCTCCAAGCTTTTACGCTGATCTTTATGTTCTGGATGTTGAAGCGTGAGGATCCTTCAAGAGTAATTCCGGCGATGCAAACGTCACCAATCTACGTCGCTGTGCTGGCTTGGATCATTTTTGGGGAATCGCTCAATGTGCTGCAATGGACTGCCGTCTTACTTGCCGTCGGCGGAAGCGTGATGGCATCGATCAAAATCGGAACGTCGAGCGGTAAAGGCAACATAATTTTCCAGCCGCTCTTTCTGCTGCTAGCAGTTGGCGCCCTTTTGATGGCAAGCTCTCAGCTAATCACAAAATCTATCGTCGATGATCTATCGACGCTGCATATTGTTTCGCTGAGAGGAACCGGGCTCTTCACAGTCATGTGGCTTGTATTCGCTCGACCCGAAGCCCTTCGTGGAATTGGCAGCTTTTTGAAGCGGCCAAAACAGGCTCCCTGGCTGATCATTGCCGAGGGTGTTATGCCGTTCAATGGGCACCTATTGATCACCTATGCGATTGCCAAAGGCCCTATCGCTCTGGTTTCATCACTTGGCGGAGCGAGGCCGATTTTTGTATTCAGTATGAGTGCGCTGGGGGCGAAGTTTACGCCCAAATTGATCTACGAAAAGTTCACTCGCGGTGACTTGATTCTGAAGCTCGTATCGGCTGGCATGGTTGTAGCTGCAGTCGTGATTATTTCAGCGAACTAGCAACTAGTTCGTGCCGACAGTCGAACATCACCCTCTCTCCGACAGTGGGAGAGAGGATAGGCAAAAACGAAACTAAACGAGATCAAAACCGAGATCGAGTTCTGCTTTGATCGAGTCGAACCACTCGACTACTTCTCGGTGGTAAGGAATTCCGTCTCGCTTACGAATTTTGACTTCTTCAGCCTCAGGCAAACCTGCGTAAACAACACGTTTCTGATCAGGCGCTGGCTTAGCATTACGAAGACCACTAAGGAACTTGTCCATATCGTCCTTGAACTTCTCAGGATCGATAAATCCGTCGATCTTTATCGCTTGAACGTAGTGCCCCATGATCGTTCGAGGTGACGTAGGCATAAGGAATCCAGGTCCCATTCCCGAAAGAATCGGAGCCATGATTTCAGCCATTGCAGCAAATCCGTAGCCCTTGTGCGAACCTTGTTCGCGAGTTCCACCAAATGGCAGGATGTGGTAATCGTCGGGAAGCGGACCCTCTTCCATTATCGGCATTCCGTCGGTATCGCTGATCCATGCCGGTTCCATAGGTGCGCCGATACGTGAAGCAAGTCTCAGCTTGTTACCAGCAACCTGAGTAGTTGCAACGTCAAATACAAATGGAGCTTCGTTGCGAGCCGGAGCCGCCCATGCCCAAGGGTTCGTTGCAAACATCTTTTCGCTGGCGTGAGTCGGAACCATCGACAGCGGATTACCGGCCGACGTAGTTATACCGATCATGTCGTGCTTGAGCGGCATCATCGAGTGATATGCCAGCATGCCAATGTGTCGAGAGTTGTGAACGGTGACGGCACCCATGCCGTGCTTGTCGGCCTTCTCGATAGCCATCTCCATAGCTTTCGGAAGCACGTGCAAGCCTAGTCCGGTGTCGCCATCTAAGTTGGCAGTGACATCCGTTTCTCGAGTGACCCGCACGTTGGGAGTCGGGTTAATCTGCTGATCGCCGTACATCTGAACGTAGACCCTGAGCTGGTTCGAAACGCCGTGCGACTCACAACCTCGCATGTCGCTGGTAAGAAGAACTTTGGCCGATAAGGCTGCATCTTCGGGAGACTGACCACACTTCTCAAAGATTTCGGTGGTCGCAGCGAGCATGCTTTCGGGTCGCACGAAAACACGATCTTTTTCAGGAACTAGGAATCGTTCGAGCATTTTTGTCCATTCCTTCTAACGCATTGATGTAAGGCTATACATGTATCGACAAAAAGAATGAACCTTCACACAACCACCCGCAACACTGATTCAACGATTGTTAGGAACTCTGGACACAAAAACGCCCAAGCGAGTATCACTTGAGTGTTCACGTGGTCTATTTTTTGAACCGACGTTACATCGGCGATCAATCAGCCCGACTAAACAGCCGCAAGCTTCTTTGCGCCTTTATCACGTCCACGCTTGTTCTGGTCGAGAACAATCTTGCGAACCCGTACAAAGCTAGGAGTAACTTCCAAGCACTCGCCGTCCATCATGAACTCTAGCGCCTGTTCGAGTGTCAGTTCTTTGTGAGTATCGAGGTGTTCCGCTTTATCAGCACCGGCAGATCGCATATTGGTCTGCTTCTTAGCCTTGACCATATTCAAATCCATGTCTTGTGGACGTGGGTTCTCTCCGACGATCATGCCTTCATAAACCTCTGTCGCAACTGGAATGAACAACTGTCCGCGTTCCTGCGCACTTAGCAGAGAGTAGGTAGTAGTTACACCGCGTCGATCCGCAACAAGGCTTCCTGTTGGGCGTGATCGCATCTCACCTTGCCAGCGTTCGTAACCTTCGAACACGTGGTGTGCAAGTCCTGCTCCACGGGTCTCAACAACAAACTCGTTGTGGAAACCGATGAGTCCACGAGCCGGAATAATGAAGTCCATTCGGACTCGTCCCTGACCGTGGTTGACCATGTTGACCATTTTGCCCTTGCGGTGTGCAAGAAGCTGCGTAACAGCACCGAGGTGATCTTCGTTAATGTCGACTGCGAGTCGTTCCATTGGCTCGTGTAGCTTGCCATCGATCATCTTGGTAACCACTTCGGGCTTACCAACGGTCATTTCAAATCCTTCACGGCGCATGGTCTCAACCAGTACGGCCAATTGAAGTTCCCCACGACCCTGAAATATCCACGAGTCGGGGCGATCGGAAGGCAGAATATTGATAGAAACGTTACCAACCAGTTCGCTCTCAAGGCGGTCCTTGATCATACGAGCAGTAAGCTTTTTACCATCGAGACCGGTCAATGGTGAAGTGTTGATGCCGATGGTGGCTGAAAGGCTTGGCTCATCGATGCGAATGGTAGGGAGTGGACGAGCATCATCCTGATCGGCGATAGTCTCGCCAATCGTGATCTCAGGCATTCCAGCTATAGCGATGATTTCACCAGCGCTTGCTTCGGATGCGGTGATTCGTTCGAGACCCTCAGTGATGTATAGCTCGGTGATTTTCGCTTGAACGATTGATCCATCCACACGACAATGCGAGATGATCTGATCTTTCTTGATCGTTCCCTGGTGAACTCGGCAAATCGCCAATCGGCCAAGATACGGCGACGCATCGAGGTTCGTAACGTGCGCCTGAAGAGGGTGCTCGTCATCGAATGAAGGTGGTGGAATCTTCTCAAGGATCAAATCGAACATAGGAGTCAGATCAGTCCCTGGCACTTCAATATCCATCGTTGTGAAGCCGTCTCGTGCAACCGAATATATGATCGGAAAGTCGATCTGATCTTCAGTAGCATCGAGGTCGATGAACAGCTCGTAAACTTCGTCGATGACCTCGGCAATTCGAGCGTCAGGTCGGTCGATCTTGTTGATGACCAAAATTACAGAAAGGCTAGCCTCAAGCGCCTTACGCAGAACGAATCGAGTTTGTGGCAGAGGTCCTTCCGAAGCGTCTACGAGTAAAAGCACACCGTCGACCATCGCGAGACCGCGTTCAACTTCACCACCGAAGTCGGCGTGACCCGGAGTATCGATAATGTTGATCTTGGTGTCGCCCCAACGAATAGCAGTGTTCTTGGCGAGGATCGTGATGCCCTTTTCCTTCTCAAGATCGGTGTTGTCCATAACTCGTTCGTCGAGTTCTTTGTAGGTTGCAACTGAACCGGACTGCTTGAGCATGGCGTCGACCAATGTGGTCTTACCGTGGTCGACATGGGCGATGATCGCGACATTGCGGCGATCGTTACGGAGGGTTTTCGACATTGTTTTACGGGAGGGCTTTCAGGCTCGTCGCAGCGAGATTCGTCTGCGCGAAACGACCCGGTTATTCGATCGGATCGGCTGTGGTTCTGTGTTTCAGCCCTTTATAGAGGGCAAACCATAAAAATAGGTATGCATCGAGAATAACACCCTAACCCATTAAAGTGCGTTAACCGTTTGGTGCAGGTTTCCGCGAGGTTATCGACTGTGTGCGCGAATCGCCATTAAGTTAAATTGATGACGAGCAGCACTTCATATGGTTCGACAACGATCGAGCCGATCTCTTTTCAGTAAGTCAGGGTGAAGATGGCCGACAGTCGGCTTCAGGCTACTCACACGAATACGGTCAAGCTACAGTCGCTTATCTGGCGAACGGTCACCGCCTGAGCGTGCTACAACAAGAGATAATTATAAACGCAGTGAATTGGTTAGTTCGAAAGTAGCTCGGACCTGAGGTAAAAAATGTCAGTAGAAATCAGAGACGGACGATTCTTGCAGGTTGTTGGCGACGATGCTCCTTTGGATCAGGTCGCCACTGGCTTCATCTTCACCGAAGGTGCAATGTGGAACGCGAAGACTAAAGAGTTGGTTTTCAGCGACATGCCTGACGATATTGTTCGCAAATGGTCTAAAGCTACTGGCGTTACGACGTTCAGGCAGCCGAGCAACAAACAGAACGGGCACTACTTCGACTTAGAAGGTCGTTTGATTTCATGTGCTCATGCTTCGAGCGATGTGACTCGTGAAGAACACGACGGATCGATCACCGTGCTTGCTTCGCATTACGCTGGTAAAGAGCTGAATAGCCCTAATGACCTGATTGTAAAGTCGGACGGTGCGATCTACTTTTCAGACCCTACGTACGGTCGTATGGACGGTTTTGGTTTACTGCGCGAGCAGGATATGGATTTTCAGGGCGTTTACCGAATCGACCCTGTGTCGGGTGAGCTTTCGCTACTAGCATCTGATTTCGGTCAGCCAAATGGCCTAACGTTTTCGTTAGATGAGAAGCAACTGTTCATCAACGACACCGATCTCGGACATATCCGAGTGTTCGACGTAGCTGATGATGGAAGCATTTCGGGCGGTGACGTCTGGGCGGTTCCAGAAGGCTCTGGAAGCGGAGGTTGTGATGGAATGAAGCTAGATAGCGAGGGCAATATTTATTGCACAGGTCCGGGTGGGATTCACATTTATGCACCCGACGCGACGGCTCTGGGAGTGATTCAGGTTCCTGAGGTTGTAGCGAACTTCACTTGGGGTGACGACGATCTAAAGAGTTTGTACATCACTGCCTCGACATCGCTTTATCGTACTCGAGTGAAAGTTGCAGGACCCAGTATTTCTTAGCTACCTATCGCCGGCCATCGGCATGTTTAGTCAACCGCCACAATCGAGATACTCAAAATGATTACTCTTCACGTCTACCTAACTCCAAAAGCTGGCAAAGCAGATGTCCTGCGTCGAGCGATAAACGATCCGTGGATTTCGACAATGTCGGAGCAGCCCGGATTTGTTCAGGCTGCGATGCTCACGCCGTTCAACGACGATTCTTCAGAAGATATCGAAGTAGTTTCGTACTGGAAGTCAGAAGAACTTCGACTCGAATGGGTAGCACGTCCGATTCACGATCAAGTCTTCGCTGGAATCATGGAAAACGCCCAGACCATTTCGCCAACCGTGAAGACAGTCAGCAACAAGTGGAACGTTTAGCTATCGCTCTGATTTAGGCAGCCATGCTCGATCATCGGGAGGGCTGATTGGCTTGCAAACCTTGCAGGCTCGGAAGCCGTTTTGCTTGGCCTCATCAACTGACTCGAAGTAAACACGGTTTTCAGGTTTAGTACGTCGACCCGGCGGACAATTCGTTCGACAGAAAATCTTGGTCGTCGTACAGCCATTGATTGTGATGCCACGCATCACCTAAACGCCCAGTCGTTCAATCATTCCTCTAATGTACCGAGCCTGTCCTGCGTGCTGCGTGTTGTCCTGCACGACGCTCATCAGGCGAATTCCAGCTGTGACGTTAGGGTCGTAATTGGTGTCGACAATTCGATCTAGCTCTGCAGAGTCAACCGTTGGTAAATAGTCGAGCACTCTACCGGCTACTCGGTCGTGATATCCAAGCAATATCGCCCGAGGAGGCCTGATCGCCGCCACTTCGTCGGGACCATCGCCGAATCCGATTCCTGTAGCACCGGGCATCCCGAATCGGTTGGACCACTCTTCGGTCAACCACGCTTCTTCGACCTGCACTACGTTCTTCAAATGGCTGTCTTGAATCCGAGTCAAATGCCACACCAGCCAAGCAATCGAATTCGCCCCCGGCTCAGGTCGATACGCAAGTTGTTCTTGCGTTAGATCGTCGGTAGCTTGATGAACAATCCGATTAATGTGCGAATACGCTTCAACCAATAAATCATTCGATTCCATCTTCGACTCCCGTACTTCCAAGTAGGCCACAGGACAAAATCTGCCGACCGCTAGATAATTACCGAATCTTGCCGGATTCTACAACCTGAATTCAATTACTGTGTTGTCTTCGGTTTTCATTAAACATGCGTAGATTTTTAATGGCGAAAATGCTCACACATCGGTAACGGAAACTCGGTCAATAATGCGACTGGTCGCTTATCATGCCGCTGCGGTTCACATCGCATTAATCATCCGGTAGAGGTAACTCATGGTCACTGGGCTTTCCAGAGAACGACTTAAAAGAATCGATACCCACTTTCAAGAAAAGTACATCGACACTGGAAAACTTTCCGGTGTGCTTACTCTTATCGCACGCCGAGGTGAGATCGCTCACTTCTCAGCACTCGGCAATATGGATGTTGAGAACAATAAACCGACGACGAAAGACACGATCTACCGCATCTACTCGATGACTAAAGCGATCACCACGGTCGCATTGATGATGCTGTACGAAGAAGGTCGGTTCCAACTCAACGACCCGGTCCACAAATTTCTTCCAGAGTGGGAGAACACTGAAGTCTGGGAGAGCGGCGAACACCCTAATTGCAAGACCCGCCCGCAAGACCGGCCGATGACGATTCGAGATTTGCTCTCGCACCAGTCAGGGCTCTCATACGGATTCACCGATACGAACGCGGTTGACCGGGCTTACCAGAAAGTTGGGTGGGAAGAGATGGCCTCTATACCGCTCGATGAGTGGTCGAAACGTCTCGCTGAGATGCCGCTTTTGTTTTCGCCCGGGACCGCTTGGCATTATTCGCTGGCGACCGATTTGTGCGGATATTTGGTTCAGGTTTTAACGGGCAAGAGTTTTGACGAATTTTTATCTGAAAGAATCTTTCAGCCACTCAGCATGATAGACACGGCGTTCGACATTTCGGACGACAAGATCGAAAGATTTGCGGCCTGCTACGTGCCAAGTCCTGAAGCCGGAATCAAACTACAGGATGCCGCCGCTACGAGTTCCTATCGCAAACCGACTCCGCTTAAATCCGGCGGAGGGGGGCTCATTTCAACTGCAACCGACTACTACCGATTCCTCCAGATGCTTGCCAATAATGGCACGTTCGAGGGGCGCCGTTACCTCAGTCGCAAAACAATCGAGCTAATGACTCAGAACCATTTACCAGATGGTAAATCTGTATTCGACCACGCCTTCATAACCCCAGAAGATGATTATCGACAAGGCGAAGGATGGGGACTAGGATTTGCAATTTCACTCGGACAAAATAAAACCCAAATCACAGGCTCAAAAGGACAGTACAGTTGGGGCGGTGCGGCAAGTACCGAGTACTGGATAGACCCTGTGGAGGAAATAGTAGCGCTATTTATGACTCAACTAATGCCGTCCGGAACATATCCACTGAAACGCGAATTACAAGTTCTCGTCAATTCCGCCATAGATGACTGACACACCGTTCAGTTTCCAATCTCATCAAAACGACCCGGAGGTTAATTATGAAAATTACAAACGTAGAAGCATGGGTAGTTGTGCCTGATCTTGGCGGCCCATCCGATATTTACGGCGAGTGGCAATGGACTTTCGTCACAATAGAAACAGACGAAGGAATTACTGGTTGGGGTGAGTCATCAAGTACTCCTCGAAATGGTTCACTACTGACCGGTGCCGGCGTTCGAGCGGTTCGTGAAGCCCTTATTGGCGAAGATCCTGCCGATATCGAGCGACTTTGGCACAAGCTCTTCAGGCGCTACACCTACATGGGTTCCCGAGGCTTTCCAACCACAATCATTAGTGGGGTCGACATCGCCCTCTGGGACATCAAAGGTAAAGCAACCGGGCGCCCCGTCTATGATCTACTCGGTGGCAAAATGCGAGATGATATTCGTATGTACGCGAATGCGTGGTTCGGGGGCTGCTCGACCCCTGATGAGTACGCCGCTGCTGCAAAGCGCACAGTTGCCGAAGGCCATGATGCTATGAAAATGGATCCATTCGCCGAGATGCTGCCATTCCACACCATGTATCAGGATGGACAGATATCAGCCGCCGGTGAAAATCTAGGTTGCGATATCACAGCAGCCGTACGTGAGGCGGTTGGCCCGGACGTAGAAGTACTAATCGACGCCCACGGAAACTTTAACGTCAGAACAGCTGTTCGCCTAGCCAACCGTCTTTACGATGAATCTAAGATCGACTGGTTTGAAGAACCGCTCCCTCCAGAAGGCATTGAGGGACTTCGATCGGTACGCCAACAGATGCGAGCACCAATGTGCCTTGGTGAACGACTCTTTACACGTTGGGATTATTCGCAAATTCTCCACGAAGGCCTGACAGATTTCATCATGCCTGATGTGACATGGACCGGCGGAATTTCTGAGCTGAAGAAAATAGCTACGATGGCTGAAACCTACTACATTCCGATCAGCCCTCACAATGCACAAGGTCCCGGTCAGATTCTCGGTGGAGCACATGTTTCGATGAGCACTCCGAACTTCTATCGACTCGAGCACGCCCTCGACTTCAAGCCTGCTTACGATCGATACACGGTCGAACCTTTCAACTGGCAAGGAAACAAGCTCGTGTTGAACGGCAAGCCAGGACTTGGCACCGATCTTGACATGGACGCCGTACGCGC
>JAPKFF010000126.1:0-4797 GCA_028821715.1 Dehalococcoidia bacterium | reverse complement strand
TCTGTCAACAGTGTTGCCAAGTTCGATCATAACGGTCGATGGTTATCAAGCTGGGATGTCACCGATACAGTTGGTGGCATACGCTCAATCTCAACTAATTCAGATGGTGATATTTTTCTAGGTTCGGAAACGGGAATTCATCAGTTTTCCGATCAAGGTGAGTATCTGGGTGCCATCGACTCAGGAATTACAGGTTGGCAACAAGTGAGCATTGACCGCGATGACAATATGTATGTCATCGGCGAACCTAAGGAAGCGACCGTTTATATGGACCAATACAACAAAACGGCTCTGAAAGTAGTTGAAAATGCAAGAACACCAATAATCGTCCTAGATAAAACTGGTCAACAGGTCGAAAAAATTGGCACTTGGGGTTTATACGGCACTCAATTACTAGGTCCAACCGACATTAGTGTGGGAGCGAACGGAGAAGTAGTGGTACTAGACGAAAATTGTAACCAAACACGCTGCACTTTCGTGCAACTTAGATAGCAATATCTTGATCTTTTGGGAACCCAAGCTGGTCAACACAACTTGAAATAAAGTTCTATGTATACCGTTAGGTAACAATAAATCTCAGCACCCTGACCCCCACTTACCTATATAAATAATAGTGCTTACGGGTATCGGCGGGGGTGTTGCCAGTAGGTACGACAGACGACCGAATCAGCGAATTAAATCGTGCTATTGGTGTAAAACTGGTGTAACTACGCGAAAAGCCCCTGCATTTCTGCGAGGGCTTCTCTAGTTCAATTTCAGTTTGGTGGAGCTTGAATATCTCAAACCCTCTACCTCCTGCTTGCAAAGCACGTTGGTCGCAATCGCAAAACAAGCATTCGTATTGCATATGAGTTGCGGATTTCGAGGGAATTCAGGAAGATTGCGCATTCAGGCAACAATCACGTGCGAAGGGATAAGTCTTGGCGAAATTACATGTGCTGGGATCAGGCGGACCGAGACCGATAAAGGCGCGATTTGGATCCTCACACATCGTCGATGTTGGGGGCAGGAAGATCATGTTCGATTGTGGTCCAGCAACTACATACAAAATGGCGCAGACCGGCCTGCATCCGCTAGACATCGACTATCTGTTCTTCACGCACCACCACTTCGACCACGACGTTGACTATCCATGTTTCATGATGACCCGCTGGGATGAAAGCGTCGGAAAAGAACAGCCATTGCGAGCATTCGGTCCGAACAACACAGAGTCAATTACTGAAAGGCTGATAGGAGAAAAAGGTGCTTTCGCATACGACATCAACGCTCGCACCAACCATCCGCTTAGCAAATCTACGTATCAAAAACGGGGCGGAATTCTGCCAAGGCCGCGGATGAACGTCATTGCAAAAGATGTCGACCCAGGAACAGTTTTTACGGGGAATGATTTCGAGATTACTGCTGCCCCTGCAGAGCATGTCGAGCCGTATCACGATTCTCTGGCGTACCGTCTCGACACCTCAGAAGGCTCGATCGTATTCACCGGTGATACCGAGCCATGCGAACGGATCGTTGAATTGGCTCGTGGCGCTGATGCACTCGTTTCAATGTGTGGCAACTTCGAATCGGTATACGACGCACGGCCAAACGATATCGGCCAAACCGGAACACTTGGTGCCGCCGAGATGGCAGCCGAGGCTGGGGTGAAAGAGTTATTTCTGGTTCACGTTGGTCCAGATCTTTCAGCGCCAGAAAACCGTGAGCGTGGAATCGCTGAAGTGAAGACCGTGTTCGATGGTGAAGTTACGCTGACAGATGAACTACAAACATACGACTGGCAGAAGCACGATCACAGCCACGACGACCCGGCATCTGGTCCTGAAGTACATCCACACATACATCGTCACTAAGCGTTGATTTCAGATTGCTAGCTGTTCGTAAGCTCTGAAACCACTCGCTTGGCGCTTAGCACAGCCGACTCAAGACCAGAGTTCTCGGTGTAATCACCACAGTAGTGGATGTTGTCGTGCGGGGCTCGGATGTCGTCAATTTGATCCAACCTGCCCACACGCCATGGACAGATAGCGTGCGGCCAGTGCTTAAGCGCACGATCGAGAACGCGCCCACGGGCGGACGGAAAAATCTCAAACAGATCTTTTTCAAATTCGTCCAACGCTTCATCATCTGACATTTTCTGAAGCGTTTGTGAACCGTCGTCTCCCGCATAAAGCCTAATTAGCCCACGACCGTCTTTCCTCTTAATATCATCGGTGAAGGTGAATGTAGGGTCTCCGATTCCGATGGTTTTCATACCAACCACAGGTACTCGCCATACCCCGTCACCAAAGAATTCCTCAGAAGGCCTGTCGACTAAAAATGCAGCCGAAGACATGGATCCATACTCACACTGCTCCAAGACCACTCGTTTAAAGTCGGGGAGATCCTGTACAACACCTAGGGCCAATGGAGCTGGAACCGCCATCACACACTTATTGGCTTGAACGGTGTGTAACGTCCCATTTTTCTCATATCTGACTGTCGCTCCGCTACCGGTCGAAACAACCTCGATGACAGCCGCACCAGTTTCTACTTTCGCTTTGGTTCTTTCGGCAAGTGTTCGAGTGAGCTGTACTGTTCCGCCTTCGACAAAGAACTCGTCGGCGGCATGGTGCAGGAACGTGTTTACTGGCTGAAACGCCGCTACTTCTGCTGCACCTAGAGTGCTGGAAGACTTGGCGACCGAATCCCAGAAAGCTTTCACGGCCGGATGCCGAATGCTCAATCGTTCGACAAGGGTTTTCTCGGAAAGTTCCTGCAATTTTTGATCATCTGAACGTGGTGATTTATCTACGATCCCGCTGTAGCGAGATCGCATTCTGATGATTACGAACGCCATCTTGAGTTTTTCAAACAGCGGAATCGGCAATCCTAATAGGAACCAAAAATCCGACGAGCCGGTTACGAACTTGCCTTTCATGTAAGTCGACGTCTTTGTCTTGTCGATTAAAGTGCGGGCCACACCCAATTCATCAGCCAATTTCGCAACATTCGTCTCGCCACCCGGAATCATCTGAGCGCCCTGATTGAAAACGTAGGACCCCATGTTCGTAGATAGCGTTCGCCCTCCGCACATATCCTCTTTCTCAAGTAGCAAAACATTCTGATTGCCGAGCTGATATGCGACTGTCAAACCCGCGATTCCGCCCCCGACGATTACCACGTCATAGGTTTCTGAGGTGTTTGGCTGAGAGGTCATATCAACGATCCGTTTTTGGTTGGCGAGCTGCCCTTACGCGGTGAAGCCCTCGCAAGTATGCGAGCGCTTCCAATTTATACCCTATGAAGCAGGATATGAGGATCGAACTTGCGATGCTTTGCCGTGACCTGATCGTAAGTAGAAATAGTTCAAAATCCACGCGTGCTCATCAAACTAATTCGTGCTGATACCGGCGCTGACATTTAACTAGAGAAGCCCTCGCAGAAATGCGGGGGCTTTTCGCGTAGTTACTCCAATAGCACGATTTAATTCGCTGTTTCGTGCTGGTGTCGTACTTACTGGCAACACCTACCGCCGATACCGACAAGCATTGATTGTTTATATAGATGGTGGGTGTCAGGGTGCTGAGTGTTCCCTTGTATGGTTCAATCGCTTGTCCATGCTCTGAACTGGCACTAAGATTGACCGGAATCAACTGGGGGGGAGAAAAGATTCAATAATGACGTACGACACAGTGATCGTAGGAGCGGGTTCGGCGGGGGGCGTACTGGCTGCCAGATTGTCTGAAGACCCGGGGCACAGCGTCCTGTTACTTGAGCCAGGCCCAGACTATCCCGACATCAACACAATGCCACCGGGATTGAGGTCAGGCCGCGGCGTCGTGAATGATGAGTCCAGTGATGAGCATGACTGGAACTACACGGCAAAAGGCACCGATCTTTCCGGTCCAATAATTTTGCCGAGAGGTCGTGCTGTCGGAGGTTCTTCAGCTATCAACGGTCAAATCTTTCTGCGAGGCGTACCTGAAGACTACGACTCCTGGGCAAAGGCAGGCCTGGACCAATGGTCATATCAGAAGTTGCTTTCGGCATTCCGTCGATCGGAAAATGATCTCGACTTTGGAGGCGATTTTCACGGCAGCAACGGCCCAATCGGTTGCTTACGGCCGAAACGAGATGCCTGGCTGCCAGCTCAAACAGCGTTCTATAAAGCCTGCCGCGCGGCAGGCTTTTCTGACTGTCCCGATCATAATTTACCCGATTCCACCGGTGTGGGTCCGTTGGCATTCAACAATGTCGACAATGTTCGAATAAGTACGGCGGTGGGGTACCTATCCGACACCCGGCATCGATTGAATATGACAATAAGAGCCGGTTGCCGGGTACACAGGATCATCATCGAAAACAGGCGCGCTATTGGTGTGGTTGTGGAGTCCGGCGGGGAGATGTTCGAGATTCGCGCTGGCGAAGTGATTGTGTCGGCAGGCGCGGTTGTTTCACCCCAGCTTTTGATGCTTTCGGGAATTGGCCCCGCAGGTCATCTGGAAGGACACGGAATCAAGGTTGTTGCCGATGTCCCGGGCGTTGGCCGAAATCTTCAGGATCATCCAAAGGTGTTCGTTGTTTGGAGTACTGTTCCCGACTTCGAATATCACTTAGACCGAAAACGCCTGCAATTAGCGTTGAGGTATACGGCTAGCGAGTCGCACGAACGAAATGACATGGCCGTGTACATGGATTCCATCAGTACGGGCCGACTGGATCGGGGTGGAGACGCGAAGAAACCAATAGGTGTAGAGATGAACCTTGTGCTACATAGCGCGGACAGCCGTGGCGAAATCAGGTTGAATTCCACCGATG
>JAPKFF010000125.1:0-4810 GCA_028821715.1 Dehalococcoidia bacterium | reverse complement strand
CGCACAGATTGAGCGAGTGCATTGTCGAAAGGTGTGAATAGTAGTTGTGGGGAGCAATGTTTAGCTCGTAACTTTCGGCGAGCATGGCTATATCGCGAGAACGGGAGAAGCCGTTCCAAGGCACATCGATCATCACGTTATCCATCGAGCGATTGTCGAAGTAGGGGCGATATTCCCTGATGCCGAACAGATTCTCGCCTGATGTGATCGGAACCGTTGTTCCCGCCTTTACTTCAGCGAGTCCTTCTGGCTCATACATATCGACCTCGACCCACATGGTGTTGAACTGCTCCATTACTTGGCAGATTTGGCGTGCTGCGAGTGGCTTAAAGTGGAAGTTGAGATCGATCGCAATCTGAACTTCGCCTCTTGTACCGTCTTCGAACGCACCGATGTACTTTTCTATGTGATCGAGCGTCTGCCACGTAACGTTCTGATCAGTAGCCCCCGTTCCAAATCCGCCATCGTAGCCATGAGCGGGAGTTCCTGGATAGTTGATGTTGGTTTTGAGGGCCTTAAACCCCTTTTCGCGCACTTCTGCGCCGAGTTCAGCGACCGCCTCGAATGAATCCATAGGTGGGACGCCGATGAGTTCATGTTGGCGGACTCGTGAACTGCCGCAGTGCGACCAGTAGACCTGTTGACTTTGGCGCGTCGGGCCGCCGAATAGCGAATAGACTGGAACCCCAAGCGATTTGCCCTTGATGTCCCACAACGCAAGTTCGATTCCAGCGATTGCCTTTGCTGCGATACCGCCTGTCGATTGGCGGGCGAGCCGGTACATGTCCCAGTAGCGCTTCTCGACTGCTAGTGGGTCTTGTCCTTTTAGAATTGGGAAGAAGTCGGTTACTGCTCCGACGATTCCGTACGGGTTGCGTCCATCCGACATCTCACCGTATCCAGTGATGCCTTCATCAGTGCGAACTGCAACGTACTGCCAGGGTCGCCATCCGGCGTCGACTACAAATGTTTCTATGGCTGTGATTTTCATGTCGTTATTTGCTCTGTGTGTCGTCGAACAACTTGGTCGTGCGTCGCATGGCGTTAGTTGCGATCGTCATCGGGTGACTCTGCTGCGCGTTGCAGTTCTTCTACCCTAGCCCTTCCAAGCGGAAGGGGACTAGCTGTTGGCTTTTTTTGGGATAGCTGCCGGAAGTTTAGTGCAGTACGGGGATTTTTCAAGGTGCGTCATACACCGCTCGTTTTTGCCCTGAATAGTCCCACGGAACGATCCATTCTTCGGGAATTTCCAGTCCGAAGCCGGGAGCGTTTGATGGAACTACTTTTCCTTCGATGGCTGATGGAACGCCCGGCATAAGTTTGTCGGATACCGGCTGTCCAACGTCAGTGTCCATGAACCACTCTGCAAGAGTTGTTTCAGGCATGGCGTAAGCGAAATGCTGCCCCCAAGCCGTATTTGCCCCCATGTGAGTGATCGTTTCGATCCCTGCAGCTTCGGCGTAGGTGTAAATCTTGAGGATTTCCGAAAGTCCGCCCGCCCATTCGATATCGGGCTGAACGATGTCCACTGCACGAGCGGAGATCAACTGTTGAAACTGCTTACGACCGTAGTGATGCTCGCCGGTTGCAAGGGCTGTCCAAGTCATAGCTCGCTTGAGTTCTTTGTGCCCTTCTAAGTCCCACGGTGGAAGAGGTTCTTCGAGCCAGCGTAGTTTGTAAGGGCGTAGACGTTCGGCGACTCTCAAAGCAAGATCGGCGTTGTACGACATCACTGGGTTGAACGTTAGTTCGGCATCGTTGCCTGCGATTTCGCGCTGGCTTGCAACGTGAGCTTCAAGTTTAACGAGTCCTTCAGAGCCCTCTTCATAAAAGAACGGGTTGCTGATCTTAAATCTTTTGAATCCGAGCTCGCGCATCCACTCGATATCGTCGCCAGTTGCGTATAGCTCAACATGATCACGTGAAGGTCCACCGATCAGTTCGTATACCGGTCTATCTAGAAGTTTGCCTTTGAGGTCCCAGAGTGCAAGATCGACTCCGCTTTGAGCCGCAGTTGCGATTCCACCTTGGAAGCCCTCGTTCATGCGCCAAATTTGGTCGTTTATTAGCTCAGTGGCAAGTGCGTCCTTGCCTTCGATCAAAGGTGCAATTAGATAATCGACCACCGAAGCACCCATTGCCCCGTGGGCGAAGGATCCGAGTCCGAACGTTCCGTCTTCAGCGGTGATCTGAACCCACGCTTTTCCAGACTGGCCCGGCTTATTGCCGTCGACACGTGTGTACTCGGAATATCGTGCTATCGGCTGAGAACGAAGTGAGTATGTGTTCCAGCCGGGTTTGATGTTTGGTCGTGTAGGAGTTGCAGGCTTGTTGATTTGGATGCAGCGAACGCTTTTGATCTTCATGCTAGTTCGCCCCCCAGTCACTAATATCGCTCGGTTCGAACTGCATACCGAACCCCGGTTCGTTTGAAGGTATGACCGTGCCATTCACGGGCACAACGGTACCGGGAATACGAACGGTTTCATCGAGAGGAACGCCCGGATCGGAGCCCATCCAGTATTCGGCCATTGGCGATTCTGTTGCAGCCATTGCGAAGTGCTGACCGAACGGGTTATTTGCTCCGCCGTGCGGAATGGTCGCCATGCCTGCCATCTCGCCGATGGTATGAGCTTTCCACGCTTCGGTCATTCCGCCACCCCACGTGAAGTCGGGCTGCAGGATATCGACAGCTCGCTTTTCTACAAGATCTAAGAATGCGTGCCGACCATGATGGTCTTCACCGGCTGCAATCGCTACCCACGGAGCTGATCGGCGCAAGTGGGCGAGTCCATCTGAGTCGGTAGGAACCAACGGCTCTTCGAGCCAGCGCAAGTTGTAGGGTTTAAGTTCTTCCAATAATCGTAATGCAAATTCGACGTTGTACGACATAACTGGATTGATCATTAGATCGCGATCGATACCAACCCGTTCACGAGCCTGAGCCACGTGAGTAATCACCGCTTTGATCCCGGCATCGCCTTCTGAATAGTGAGAGGGGTTGGTGATTTTAAATTTGGTGAAGCCGAGTTCTTGCGCCCAATCTAAATCGTCACCTGTTGCATAGCAAGTGATCGATTCGCGAACGGGTCCGCCTAGTAGGGCGTACACAGGTTGACCAATAATTTTTCCTTTGAGATCCCACAAAGCAAGATCGACTCCGCCCATTGCGGTTGATGCAGTGCCAGCGGATCCGTATCGCTGAGAAACGCGAAGAATCAGATCGTTCAGGTGCTCGATAGCCAAGCAGTTTCTATCTTCAAGAATCGGAGCGATCACCTTGTTTACAAACGCCGCAACAGGCTCACCGAACGCTGCCTGCCCAAGCCCGTATGTGCCATCTTCAGCGGTTACTTTAACCCACACGGCGCCGAGCCCACCGCCCGGCACACTGCCATGCCGTTGTTGGTGGTGTTCACCGCCCGGCATACTGTCAGGCAATCCTGAAAATTCCGAGTACATGTTTATCGGCATCGCACGTTTCGCCGAGTTGTTCCACGAAGAGCGAGTTGGCTTGGTGCGATTCGACGGTTCAGACAGCTTTACGTGAACTGCTTTGATGGACTTGATCTTCAACTTTGTCCTCGTGAATTTCTGTGGGCATTCAGGGTAAATTCGGTAACTATTGCGAGTCGAACTTATGCGATCGTTCGTCGAGCGTCATATGCTTGCGACGGTGACAATTTAGCCATGCACACAGCATGGCACGTAAATTATGACGGAATCTCAACGAATGCAGCTAAGAACAGTCGACATTGAACACCTCGAGTGGTCGTGGTCTGAAAACCCGGGTCTCGAAGAACTGCTTGTGACCCGCACACACTTTTCAGGCGAAGAAATCGAAATTCCTGTCGCCCGGATTAAAGGTGCGAGACCTGGACCGCAGATGACAGTGATGTCGGGTATGCACGCTGGCGAATACTCGGGGATTCTAGCAGCACAAAAACTTATTTCCGAAGTGAAGCCTCAGGAGTTGTCGGGAACTTTATTGGTGATCCCGGTGATCTCTACCCGGGCGTTTATGGAACGCAATATGCAGCTCAACCCGGTCGACCAGAAGGAAGTTCACTTCATCAGGCCCGGGAGCCCCGACGGAACGTACAGCGACATGTTGATTGATACCTTGTTCGAGATCGTAAAGGATTCCGACTACCTGATCGATTCACATGCTGGAGAAATGGCACAGTCGCTCATGTCGTGGGTTCCCGTTCCAATGCTTGGAGCAAATGAACTTAGCAACCAATCTCTTGAGCTCGCTCGCGGGTTCGATGTTGAATACGTCGAACCCAGATACGATCTTCCGTCGATACCGCCGTTCTGTGTAGCACTGATCAATGCTGGGATCGCCAACATTTGGGTTGAATGTGGTAAGAATGGTGTCCCAACCGAACAAGACACAGCGACTCATTTCGATGGATATATTTCGGCTCTTCAAACTATGAAAATGCTGTCTGGTGATCCGACTCGACTTCGCCAGAAGTTGCTCAAAGGCACACGCGCGCAGATCAACTCTAAAGTTTCAGGTGTGTGGCATCCTGCGGCCAGAGAGGGTGATGTGGTCGAGGCTGGCCAATATTTGGGTCGAATTACTGATTATTTTGGAAATACGCTAGAGGAATTCAAATCTCCAACACGGTCTCTTGTGCTGTACTACTGGTCTAACCCGGCAATAAATGCTGAGCGACGACCCCACGGCTACGACTGGCATAACGGTCTTGTGAGTCTTTTGGATCTTGAGGAGTAAAAATTTGCCCGACTTTCCAGTGTTTCTCGCACATGATCACATGCAGCGTGCTGAAGATTTTCAGCG
>JAPKFF010000124.1:0-4817 GCA_028821715.1 Dehalococcoidia bacterium | reverse complement strand
CGAAAGGATCGGGCAGACGACGAGATTCCCGTCATTGTTGCTCGGTAATGGTGGCGTTTCGTGGTCACGGGCGGGAATCAAATTGCCAACCGACAGCGATCCGGCGCGAGTCTTTGCGAAACTGTTCCTTGATGAAAGCCCACAGTTGATGCAGCAAACTCGACAATTTCTTGATGAAGACGCGAGTATTCTCGATGTCGTTCGGCAAGATGCAAAACGTCTCAACGAGAGGCTCGCGCAGGCCGACAAGGACAAACTCGACCAGTTCCTTACCGCAATCCGTGAAGTAGAACGGAAGTTAAAACGCCAAGCGGAATGGATCGACATTGCCAAACCGAAAGTCAGCGACAAAGTCATTCGAGGTGGCGACGATGACGACACTATCGTTGATCTCGAATATCCGTACAACACCTCTGTAATGTACGACTTGATGGTGATTGCCTTGCAAACGAAGTCAACAAACGTCATTTGTTACGGACATCCTGGTGGGAACCGCCTGTTTCCTTTCGACGGAATCTCGTTGGGTTATCACTCATTGACCCATCACGGGAAAAGGCCCGATTTGCTGAAGGAACTTACGATCATTGAGACTTTCTATGCGGCACAGTTTTCCCGATTTCTAACAAAACTAAAGGAGACTCCCGACTCGAATGGGCAGTCGTTGTTAGAATCAACCGTCGTGCTGTTTGGTAGCGGGATGGGTAATGCCAGCTCACATTCCAGCCGAAACTTACCAATCATGGTTGGCGGCGGCGGTTTGCGCGGTGGTAACCATCATCGCTTCGAACGCCATGGCCGTGATGGCCGAGCACTGTCAGATCTGTTCGTCACGATTCTTCAGCAACTGGGTCTCGAACAGGATGCGTTCTCCACGAGCACTTCAAACCTGAATCATCTACTGACATGAGCCGACTGGTATTGCTACTACTGATCTGTGCCGGTGCGAACTCAGTGCAAGCTGAAAGCCGTGAACGCGAAGTACTTCAATCGTTTCTGAAGTCCTACTGTGTCAAGTGCCATGGACCTGACAAACAAAAGGGGGATCGCCGTTTCGATCGGTTGTCCGCTGTCGAAAGCGACACTGAAGATGCAGAATTGCTTCAAGAGATTCTCGATCAATTGAACCTCGCGGCCATGCCTCCGGAAGACGAGATACAACCATCCGAAGCGGAACTGAAAACGGTCGTCGCGCTACTGACAAGTTCTCTTGCCAAGGCACGCGAAGAGGCGCGTGACAACGTCGGAAAAGTCGTGATACGTCGGCTCAATCGCGCCGAGTACCGCAACACGATTCGCGATCTGTTTCAACTGAAAATGGTCGATTTCGATCCCACAACCACCTTTCCCACAGACGACTCAACGGAAGGTTTCGACAACGTTGGCGAAGGACTGGTGACATCGGATTATTTGCTCCGCAACTATCTTGAAGCAGCACGCAAGGTAGCGGACAAAGCCATTCTGCCCGGTCCTCGGCCACAAATGATTCATTACGAGGCCGGAGGTCATGCCGGAGCTGATTCGCCGCAGGAGGTTCTTAGCGGTGTGACGACCAACAAGGAATGGCGCAAAGAAGCCGGACGATTATTTATCAAGTTTCGTCAGCCGTTGGGACTACCGTTGCTCGATAAGAAACGAGGAGTCCCCGCCGACGGTGAGTATGTCATTCGATTCTCAGCGCTGGCTGTTCGTAGAAAGTCTCGCTACAAAGATGAAGACCTGCGTTACAATTCGAATGAGCCGATGCGATTATCCATTTCCATCGATTCACGCGAGCTCGGGGCAACTGCCCACCGGATCATCGGCGAATACGAAATCCCCGACGACGAGGTGATCGAAATCGAGCATCGCGTCTGGCTTGAAAAGGGCTTTACTTTTCATGTGCACTGGGCCAACGGACCGAATGGTTCGTTCAAACGCATCCTGCGGAAGGTTTTGCCTAAGTACAACAAGGACGCTCTTTATCCCATCCGCAATCCGCCGGAGATGTACGTGGGTTCGGGACCTGAACTCCACGTTCATACTTTGGGGATCGAAGGGCCCTTCTACGATCAATGGCCACCCGCGGGATTCGCGCAGTTCTTTCCCGATCCGCCGACGAAACCTGACGCCAGCTACCTGGATAAGTCGTTATTGCGTGTCGCATCTGCAGCCTTCCGACGGCCTGTCAGTCGCGAAGAATTGGCGCCTTACCTCAGTTTGGCACGAGCGTACCACGCGAAATCCGATGATTTCTGGTCGGCCGCGAAGTATGGCGTTCGAGCGATTCTGACTTCGCCTAATTTCCTGTATCTTGCGGAGACCACACCCTCCGATTCAAAGGATCGGCATGTGAGCGAACACGAACTGGCGACGCGACTCTCCTATTTCCTCTGGAGTTCGATGCCCGACGACGAGCTGCGCGGTGCCGCCGACGGAGGAACCTTAAGTGATCCAACGGTCTTGAGACGACAAGTCGAGCGAATGCTCTCGGATCCAAAATCCTACGCGTTCACGGAGAATTTTACAGGCCAATGGCTCGACCTTCGAAAACTGGGCGAAATGCCACCGGATCCGGAAAAGAATCAAGCCTTCTACAAAGACAACCTCGAAGACGCGATGCGCGATGAAACACGACTGTTCTTCTCCCATGTGCTTAGCGAGAATCGCAGTATACTGGAGTTTATTGATTCGGATTACACGTTCCTCAATGCCGCGCTGGCGCGGCATTACGGCATTCCCAATATTGACCATGAAGAATTTAAGAGAGTAGTGCTCAAGTCGGATTCTCATCGAGGTGGTTTACTTGGACACGGCAGCATCCTCACAGCGACTTCGAACGGAGTCGAAACGCAGCCCGTTGTCCGCGGAATCTGGGTACTCAACAATCTATTGGGTACGCCGCCCAACCCACCGCCGCCGGACGTCGACCCGATCGAACCTGACACACGCGGCGGCGCGACAATCCGGCAATTGATGGAGAAACACCGTAACAATCCAACCTGCTACGAATGTCACCGTAAAATAGACCCCATCGGGCTATCATTGGAAAACTACGACTACGTCGGTGCTTGGCGAGATCGTTACAGCAAGCAACTGTCAATTGATTCGTCAGGCGAACTGCCCGACGGAACCACAATCCCCGGACCCGGTGGCATCAAGACTTTCCTTCTCAAACGGCCCGAACAGTTCACACAATGCCTGACCAAAAAGTTATTCGTCTACGCGCTCGGCCGACGCCTGAGCTTTGCTGATCGCGACGACATCGACCAGATCGTATCTACCATGCCGAAGCACCATTACGGCTTTCGAGAGCTCATTCAAAAAACCGTCGCCAGTGAGGCATTCCACATAAAATGAAATCGGCTCTCATAACTTTGTTACTTTGTTTGATCTCGGTGGCCACAAAAGCAGATGGTCGACCGAACATCATCCTCATCATGGTCGACGATATGGGCCGCGATTGGGTGAGCTGTTACGGTGCGCAACATCAAACTCCAAATATAGACCAACTCGCAAAGCAGGGTGTGCGCTACGAAACGGCGTGGTGCACTCCAATCTGTACGCCAACACGAGTAACATTGCTCACGGGACAGTATCCGTTTCGGCATGGATGGACTCAGCACTACGACGTTCCACGCTGGGGTGGCGCTGGCTTAAGCTGGACGAAGTTCACAACCTTTGCGCGCGTCCTGCGCGATTCCGGCTACACAACAGCAATCGGTGGCAAGTGGCAGATCAATCATCTAGGAAAACAGCCCGATGCTCTGAAGCAACACGGATTCGATGAACACTGTGTTTGGACGGGCGTGGAAACCGGGCGTGCGGCAACGGAGCGACGCTATTGGGACGGTCACATCATGACCAACGGTCATCGTACAACGGCGTCGTATGGCCCGGACACAATCAATTCCTTCCTAGTCGACTTCATTCGCCGCAAACGAGAGAAACCATTTCTCGTCTACTACCCGATGCTGCTCACTCATGGTCCACATACGACAACGCCTCAGAATAAGGATAATGCCCCGGTAGGCAAAGATGCTCTCTACGCTGGTAACGTCGCTTACATGGATCAGCTCGTCGGCAAACTGATTGAAGCCGTCGACAAGGCGGGACTTATGCACAACACGCTGATTGTTTTCACGGGCGACAATGGATCAGCGGCGGCAGGAAATCTGAATGGGAAACCATTTGAAAAAGGGAAAGGTCGTGAAGCGGATAGGGGAGTCCATGTTCCGTTCGTAGTGCGTGCTCCCTTTCTAACTCCGGGAGATCGTGTGTCGCGAGATCTGATCGACTTTACCGACCTCTACCCGACATTCCTAGAACTAGCGAAGACCGCTCCACCTCAAGGCTCGACGCTGGATGGACGTTCGTTTGTGCCCAGCTTGAGAGGCAGCGAAGATCCCTTCGAAAAGCGGAGTTGGATCTTCTCGCAGATCGGCGACTTCCGTATGATTCGCGACTGGCAGCACATTGTTGACAGCAAGGGAAGCTTTCATGACCTCACAAAAGACCCACTCCAGCAGACCGCAGTCAGTCCGCTCGACAAGATTGCTCCCGGCCGTCGAGAACGACTTGAGATGATACTGAAACGCTTTCCCCAAAACGCTCCGGGGCCATTTCCTGAATTCGAAGAGAAACATCGACGACCACAATGACGACCCACCTGCTCAAACCATGGGCGAATTGAGGCGGGGCAAGTACGAAAGCGAAAAGCAGGAGGCTTTATCATGACAGAGTGTATCAACGAAAGGATGTTCTTTTCAAGTTCTAGGCAGCGAGAAGTGATGGCAAATCTCCACGGTGACGAGAGGCTCCGCACGACACCCGCATATAAA
>JAPKFF010000123.1:0-4843 GCA_028821715.1 Dehalococcoidia bacterium | reverse complement strand
AGGCGTCTCGTTGGTGGCTCTACCATTCTCGAATTGGCTATCTCGCAAAGCCGAAACCGCCGCCGACCTATACGCACTCAACCTCACCGGAATGCGTGACGAATTTATCTCAGCCATGAACAAACTCGGCGACCAAAATCTCTCTCAGAAGAGTCCAAACGCAATCGTCGAATTCTTGTTCCATTCTCATCCATCGATACAACACCGAATCGATCGTGCAAACAGCTGGACGCCGACCTCACACAACAAATAAAGGCCTGTACCTATGACCACTTCATCTCCAACGATTTCTCTAAAAGGCAAAATCGCCTTCATCAGCGGAGCCTCAAAGGGCATCGGTGTATCGATTGCCGAACTGTTTGCCGCTGCGGGAGCCGATCTCGCTCTCACAGCTCGTAACGAAGAAGAACTGGAGCAAACTGCCGAGGCAGCCCGTAAACACGGTGTGAAGGTCTGGACCAAAACGGCGGAAATGGGCGATGCCGATGACGTGAAAGACCTTGCCGATGCCGTTCTTGAAAAGTTTGGGCGAGTCGACATTCTCGTCAACAATGCCGGAGTCGCAAAACACCAGCCGTTCTTCGATGTAGATATCGAAACGTTTCACACTGTCATGAACGTCAATCTGCTAGCTCCGATGCTGCTCACCCAGGCATTTGCGCCCGGAATGATCGAACGAAAATCCGGAAAGATCGTAAACATCTCTTCCCGTGGCGCAATTCGTGCAATTCCAACCGGGGCGACTTACTGTGCTTCCAAGGCGGCGCTGCAGCTTATGACTCAAACGATGGCAGTCGAGTTCGGTCCTCACAATGTGCAAGCCAACTGCGTAGCGCCAACGGTCACGATGACTCCAATGGGCGAAAGCGCATGGCCTGCTAGCCCCAGACGCGATGCCAAGCTATCCAAAATCCCAACTGGTCGTTTCGCCGATCCGGAAGAAGTAGCAAACACTGCGCTATTCCTCGCTTCGTCGAACTCCGACTTCATCAGCGGCGTAGAACTCCCCGTCGACGGCGGTGAAGGAGCTGGATAGGGCTGAATCTCGCTTTGGCAATGTCATCCTGAATTCACTTTCAGGATCTGACGATAACCAAAAGTTAAACTACAAGCGCCTATGGCCGGCAAATCCACTTAACTCTAGCCGACCGTGTTTCAGCGCACAGATCGTCACGTTTCCCGCAGCTTTAGCGTCGGCAAGAGCATCGTGGTGCTCAAACTCGTACCCGAGCTGGTCGCATAACTGATCCAGCTTGTAACCCCGGCTCGAAAACTCAGGCCATGCTCGCTTCGCAACAGCGATTGAATCGACCCATTTCGACCGAGGGGTACGAACTCCGTAGCGTGCAGCCGATTTTGTAATCGCCTGTTCATCGAATGACGAATGGCTTACGACAATCGCCCCATCTAGAAACGCGTATAAATCATCGACTACATCCGAAAACGTCGGCGAACCCTTTACCGTTTGGGCCTCGATGCCATGGACCCGAACTTGCCAGACTCCAAACTCACCTTCGGGATCAACATACGTAACCCACTCGTCTGAGATGACTCCGCCTGAGTATTTGACCACGCCTATCTGGCAAATCGATGCTCTTGCCGAGTTTGCCGTTTCTACATCAATAGCAACGAAATCCATGGTTCACTTTCAGTGCGATAATTTTGAACTGCATGGATATTACATCCGCAGCACATACCGTAAATCAACTACAGGAAATTCATCCTTCCACTAGTACCCGATCTCTATCTTCATGAACTGCTCGGCTAGCTCTACGTCGTACTTCTTGCCTGTTTCGGCCAGCCGTTTTCGTGAGCGTTCGTCACGTTCGTCGCTGCGTTCGCCTACTTGGCTTACGTGCGAGTGTAGAGCGTTTTGTCGTGTTTCGAAGTGGGCCGTTACATCGACGTGAATGTTCGGCTGTTCTGGTCTAAATAACCAAACTTCTTCAACCTTGTGCGGCTCGATGCCCTCTTCAAGATGCTCTGGGTACGCAACGTGATCTCGGGCGTAGGGAAACACCGCGTCCAAGGCGACTCGACCCGTTATCGAATGGTCACGATGCCGGATGTATGGTCGGTTTGGATCGATGGTTAGCAACAAGCGAGGTTTGTGAATTCGAATCTGCTTCACAAGCTTCTCTCGGAACTCGTCGTTGTCCTCAAGACCCTGATCTTTCATTCGCAGAAACACAACTTCCGCCAAGCCGTATACCTTGGCGGCGTTCAATGTTTCAACTTCACGAATCGCAGCTAGATCATCCGGATTTATCGAACGATCACTGGTCCCCTTGTCGCCGTTGGTACAAACGACCAATACGACCTTCTTGCCCTCTGCACACCACTTCGCAATTGTTCCACCAGAAGCCGACTCCGAATCGTCGGGGTGCGGCGTAATCACGAGTATTGAATCTGGTTGGTTCGTTTCTTCTGCCAATATTTTTCCTTGAGAATCACATCGAAATAAATTCGATAGCGAACCCGTTTCAACGTAGCCTAAAGCGCCGATTCATTCTCGATTTCCACCGCTGGCAGTTCACCAGCTGGAGAGAATCCCATCACCCGACCATAAAAGTACAACTCCCCCTCAAGAGAAGCTTTAATATTTTTCGATTGCCGGAATCCATGTTGTTCACCTTCGAACATCATAAGTGAGAACGGAATGCCCTTTTCACGAAGCGCACCCGCCATGATCTCTGCCTGGGACGGCGGGACGATCTTGTCTTCGAGTCCCTGGAAGATAATCATTGGACACGAAAGTTGGTCGGTAAAATTAATCGCCGACCGATCGTGATAAAGCTGTTTTGCCTCTGGGTACGGACCAATCAGACTATCCAAATAGCGTGATTCGTACTTGTGCGTATCGCCAATAAACACGCTTAGATCAGCGATGCCGTAGTACGTTGCACCAACCGCAAATCGATCCTCGAACGTTAACGCGTTGATCGTCGTGTAACCACCAGCCGATCCGCCCTTGATCGCAAGGCGGTTCGTATCGGCAAGTCCCTTAGAAACAAGATAATTAGCAGCAGCAATACAATCATCGGTGTCGTAGATCCCCCAGTTGCCCTTGAGGGCATCACGGAACGCTTTTCCATGACCTGTTGAACCTCGATAGTTCACATCAACCACAGCAAATCCACGACTCGTCCAGAACTGCACTGGCAGGCTCAGAGCAGAACTCGTAGCGCTTGTTGGTCCACCATGACTAATAACCAGCAGCGGTGGTGTTTCGTTGCCGTCAGATTCAAAATCAGGATTAGACGGTGGGTAGTAGAAAGCGTGCGCTTCACCATCGTCGGTCGATGGGAACGTGATCGCCTCGGGAATCGAAAGATAGGCATCATTAAGATCGATATCGCTCGACGATTTCAGTGTCGTCGTCGACCCACTACTTAAAGATGCTCGAACCACCTCGCCTGCCGAAGTTGGTGAAGCGCCGATGTACGCGACTTCATCGCCAATAACGTTCACTTCAGATATCGAAGTGTGTACCACTGCCGTTTCAGCCACTTCTCGACCGTTCAGCATCACCATTCTCAGCAAGCCCTTGCCGTTCTTGGTGCCTTTGAGCAATATCGCTCCGTCTTCCAAGAACGAATACGTGCTGAATCCGAACGCCCATGCGGGACCGCCGTGATCTTTTTCTTCGGTAAGAATCGGTGTGACTTTCCCGCTCGACCACTTCGTAATATTCCACCAACCCGATTCATCAGTGATAAAAACGAGCGTGCCGTCTGGTGCCCACTCTGGCTGAACAATACTGGTGCCGATTCCGCCCGTTACTTTTTGTTCATTTCGAACCAAACCGGAAGTCGAATCAAAATCGGCAACCCACAGTTCACATCCATCCCACGGCATGTTTGGATGATCCCAAGACAGCCAACAGATTTGGTCGCCGGTAGCGTTTTGGCGTGGAGACGAATAGAAATCGTGACCACTTGCCAGCATACGTACCTCACCGGATCCATTCGTTGGAACGGCGACAATAGAGTTGTCAGCCTCACGATCTTCGTGATGCGTTTCGTTGACCGCCAAAATCCAACTTGAATCGTTGGTAAGCCTTAGATCAGCGAATCGAACCCCCCGCTCTATCGAAGGCGCATCGGTAATAGCTTCGGGCTCGCCTGAAGTCGACGCCTTGTAAATTCGCTGGTCATCCCAATTGGAGAAGTAAACCGCCCCATCCCGAACGGCGTATGCACTGCCACCGTATTCGTGAACAGCGTTTCGGGAATTGAACGGCGCAGGGTTCACATCGGCAGTCGAACCGTCGGTAGATCGCTTCACGATCACGTATCGACCAGCCTCTTCCGGACGACCCTCAAGCCAGTAGATATCCGAACCATCTACACGAACTTCACCAAGCCGAAGCCCTCCCTGAGTGATGAGTTCAGCAGTTATAGGCGAATCCCATGAGCCGTAATGCGATATCGTTATAGCAGACATAGAAAACTCCATTGAAACGGACTGGTCGAGTGAAAGAAGACTGCCAGATGGAATCTAAACCGGCAACGGCGCGCGTTCACGAAATAGATCGAAACGTGTTATAAATTAGGAACCTTTGCTTTCCTGTGTGTTATCCACCCAAGTATGACGTGACAGATAACTGTTCAGAAATAGAACAGATAACAGCTGCCGGCAACCGGACAAATTCACTAATTCTTGAGACTACTCACAGCCATATCAATTACGCTGTCAGCCATAGTGCTGGTGGGCGCCTCAGTTCTCATGGCCGAGCCTGCAAGCTCCGGGACATTCCCCGGAACAAACGCGAAGATCGCATTTCAGTCAAACCGTGATGGAAACGACGAGATCTACGTTATGGACGCAGACGGCTCCAACC
>JAPKFF010000025.1:0-21564 GCA_028821715.1 Dehalococcoidia bacterium | reverse complement strand
TCCTCAGGTAACGGATATCTACAATTCGGGAGGTGAAAACGCCGGTCTAGGACTATTGTTCATTGGACTGAAGGTGATCTGTGCAGTTACTTTTAGCCTTGGTTTAATTGGATTTGCTGAACAGCATTTAAACACCTATAGCTCTAGATGGCGTTGGTTGGCAGATTCTTCATATTGGGTCTACTTATCACATCTGCCGATAGTCACCTTTGTAACTTTCTTAATGTTTAAAATCTCAGCCCCGTATGAGGTTAAGTTTTTGATTGCTATATTTACGACTTCCCTTATAACGCTAGTTACATATAGGTTTTTTATACGCCGAACGTTTGTTAGTGTCTTTTTAAATGGTCGTAGTTACGAATAGAAACATCCCTAAGCTAGAACCGTAGCAGGCTCCGTAGAATCGATCATCTAGTGCCTCTTTGGGGTTATATCGAGCCTCAATACTACCGTCGATTCAGATTCATCAATAGTCACTACCCGCTGTTTACCAACTTTCCCGGCCACCTTGATTTTAACGTCTTTACCGATGTCATTCACATTCATCGAGAGTAGTTCTGGCTCACATATAGCAGAGTTAATAATCACTCTGAGTATTGCTCGATTGCGGACCCTCAGTAACTCGTACGTGCCATTGTCGATGATCTGAAACTGATCGTTCGCAAAGCACGTGCTGCTTTGAACAGTGTCGGTGTGCTGATGTTGGAACCGCACGAATCTGGTGTTATTCGTACCAATTTCGAGACCAGTCCTTCTTGGAGTGCTCAACAGGTTGGATTGTTCAGCGACCGACCACGCCTGCTTCTCGAAAAGGGCTATTGGCATGACGATGTTCAAATGGCGGTTAAACGCTGGTACTTGGTCGATGCCGAATCGAACGATGTCAGCATTTATTCTCAAACCGTTGTCGAAAACAGCAAGTTTGAGTTAGTAAACTTAATCGAAGCAGAAGGGTTTACATTGTCGGATGCTCCGGAAGATTGGGCTACCGGGAACGACGATGGGTTGCCAGAGTTTTATCCACTGGTGACGGTAGCAAAGTTAACACACCTGATAGGAAATCATATGACGATCAAATTAGCAGTGGCTGGTGGTAACAGAGGCGCCAGATTCGATCAGATACTGGGCGGGTTAGAAGAGCAGATCGAAATGGTTGCGATTTGCGATCCCGAAGAGCAAGTTCGATCACAGTGGACTAAAGGCCGACCAGAAATAAAGGCCTATGCCCAGTTTGAAGATATGGTTGAGGATCCCGGAATCGACGCCGTATTTATCGCCACGCCAATGCTGCTTCACGCTGGTCAGGCACTAACTGCAATGACGGCAGGCAAGCACGTTCTTTCAGAAGTAATTGCTGCCACAACTCTCGACGAATGTCATGCTTTGGTGGAAATGGTCGAAAGCACCGGATTGACCTACATGATGGCTGAGAACTACTGCTATCGACGTGAAGCCATGATGATCAAGAACATGGCCGAGCAGAACGTTTTTGGCGATTTGACGTACGCCGAGGGCGCTTATATCCACGATTGTCGTGATCTGATGTTCAACACTGACTATTCGAGAACATGGCGAGGGGGGGGCGAGGGGACAGGAAACACTCAGGCTTCTCGTGGAAACGGGTATCCGACTCATTCGTTAGGTCCCGTTGCACAATGGCTTGGTATCAATAGCAGTGATCGCCTGAAACGAACTACCACGTTCGTTACAAAATCGGCAGCTCGACAAGAATGGGCGCGGTCGGTGCTGCCAGAAGGTCATTTCGATACCCAGGATTCAGCCTGGTCAAACTTCACCGATTCGGCTACGACTTTGATCGAAACCGAGCAGGGACGAGTTATTTGCTTGCGCAAGGACTCAGCTAGCCCACGACCCCACAACAGCGCGCTGCACACGTTGCAGGGCACGAACGGGGCATACATGTCGGGTCGTTTCGATGGTGAAGATCCGCTTGTGTGGCTCGAAGGTGTTTCTAAGGGTGTCAGTCCTGCCAATTTCCGATATGAAAACAAGGCTCGACCCGCCGGTCCTACCAACGAGGTTCACCCCGAGTGGCAGCCTTTATGGGATTTGAGCGATCAGTACGAGCATCCCTACTGGAAGTATCTCGGAGAAGAGGCGATTCAGGCGGGTCATGGCGGCGGTGACTACTTCGTTATGTACGACTTCGCCCGAGCTGTAGCAGGCGAGATTAAACCACCAATCGATGTTTACGACGCGGTTACTTGGAGCAGCATCTTCCCGATCTCAATCGAGAACGTCGCCCGAAACGGCGAACCGCTAGATATTCCGGATTTTAAGAATCGATATTTGGGTTAGCAAACAAATCGTACGAAGACCGATTGGTATCCGATCTATGGGTTTTGGGGCGTCGGTTCTAACTGAGAATTTCGAGTGATTTAGCCCTCGACGTTAGAACACTCTGACCAGATATTTCTAAGTCTTATAAGAAGATCGTGACGTCGATCTCACATGTTTGAAATGCGATCACTCATTCGTTCTTCAGCGAGACCAAGAACGTTCTCGGCTCGATCGTTGGCTTTACGAGGGGCATATCGTGCGAATTCAGAGGTTTTTTTACGGAATTGCTTTCCCTGCCATTACACCTGTTACTGCTTCGTTTTCTACAACAAATTTTCCGTTTACTAGAACGTAAGGCACGCCTTCGGGGTGAACAGCAGGGTCTTCGAACGATGACCGGTCGTTTATATTCTGCTCATCGAAAATCACCAGATCGGCAAATTTTCCATCGGCGATTACTCCGCGACCTGTAAGACCGAAGCGTTCGGCAGGGTTCTGTGTCATTCGCTGAACCACTTGCTCAAGAGGGTAGTTGTGCCTTCGTCGCAAGCGTCCGGCCATTCGAACGAAGCAGCCATAGGCACGCGGATGTGGCATTCCGCCAACTGGTATGGAGTCGGAACCAACCATGTAATCGGGTCGAGCTATAAGTTGCATTACGTCTTCTTCAACCTGACGCCATTGTCGAACGTTCCCTGGAGGGGCGACGCGCATTCCACACGCAAGCGAGGTTTCGGCCATCATTCGGGTCACCATCTCTTCGATGCTCACCGCCCATTCTTTGGCAACATCCTCGAAGAGCCAGCCTTCGAAATTCGAGTCGCCGCCATCTCCAATGTGCGTCCAAACATTGCCTTCAGGGCCAGTGTACGAAATTTCACTCATTCGCGAGATGAGTTCAGCACGCTTGTCTTCGTCATTGAGGATATTGAGCATTCGTTCAGGGCCACCCTCGTGGAAATAGCCAGGGAAGAATGCTTGTGGGAACGACGATCCGACAGGATATGGGTAGGTTTCGAGCGTGATATCGACGCCATCTGCCTTCGCTTTGTCGATCGGCTCCATTAGCTTGTCGATTTGGCCAGCTGAATCTATGAAGGTGCGGTAGTGCTCGAAGTGAAGTTTGGTTCCGGTACGGCGTGCGACCTCGATTGCTTCTGGTACCCCGCCGCCTTCGAACGCACGATCACCATTGTGGTTGCGTAGGTGAATCGACATTGGCCGATCAAAATCGCGAGTGACTTCCATTAGGGCGCATAACTCTTCGGTGTCGGACCAACTGTTTGGGTAGTACGACAGGCCTGTGGCGAATCCAACTGCGCCCTGTTCCAGAGATTCTCGGAGCAAGTCCTTGGCTGCATCCAGCTTGCTACCGCTAAGTGGAACATCGTTCATGCCAGCTGCTTCGAGCCTAATCGGTCCATGTCCGGCGAAAGTAGCTACGTTGCACGATGTTTTGCCATGATAATTCTTTCGAGATGCCTCAATCGAAGACATATCTAAGCCTTCAGGTGCCCATCCAAGAATTCCCGACAAGTACCAGCGGTACATTTCGTAATTTTTGGATGAAAGAGGGGCGAGGCTAAGACCGTCAGGAGAAATAATCTCGGTCGTGACGCCCTGCATGATGCCGCTGGCGTGTTGGCCGTCGTTTAGTAACGCAGCGTCGGCGTGGGAATGAACATCGATAAATCCGGGTGAAATATGAAGTCCGGTGGCATCGATCACCTTGCAGGATTCACTGGCCGAGGCAGGAACGTCACCAACAGTTGTGATTCGATCACTAGTTATGCCGATATCGGCCTTCACGGGCGGTGCGCCTGTGCCATCGACAACAGTGCCGCCGCGAATTACTACATCGAGTGCCAAGTTTTTCTCCAATAACCATTAAGAAGCGAAATTGATCTGCCGAACGCTGGCAGGTTACGCCGCAACCAAGCAATGGTCGAGAGGTTGTTGAAGCATCATTTGGTGAATCCAGCACACATGAAAAACAATTTTTGGAACAATGACCTCATTCAGTTCGCAAATACTTTCACACGAATTACAGAGGTGGAATTAATGAGCAGATTTGACGGCCGGGCGCAATTGTTACTGGTGGAGCGCTCATTACTGGGAGGGATCCTAGGGCATTTTATGAACACTTTCTAAGAATCAGGGAACGAGATTGTGAGTTTGCTTACGCTGGTTTCGTTGGCCAGTCATTTTCGTTGAACGCTTTTTTCAGAATCTCGAAAATTTTAGCCCACCGTCGATACTGGCTGTCTTCGAATAAAAGAGGCTTCCATCCGAGTTTTAGATGGATGCTGATTGCTGGAATTCGAAAGTCATCAGTCAATAGATATGAATACTTCGGAGCCTGAATTGCGAGAATATCTGTTGCGGCTGCAATAGTTGCCTGGCCTGCTCCCGTTCCTCGGTGATCAGAATGTGCGACTACCCAATTGAGGCTATGTCCGTATGGATGTTGAGACTTCTCGTATACAGCGGCTGTGGACGCGGCGACTACCGTGCCAGTTGGTATGTGTTCCACGACGAAGAAACCGCCGGGAAGCGTGTGATTAATCAGATCCCCGAACGGTGTTGGATCATCGAAAGCGGTCGCAAAAGTCTGTTCATACGATTGACGATCGTCGAGCGTTACCTGCCTGAGTATATATCCGGGTGGGAGCTTGGCCACTGACGTAACCAGTTCACCGCCTCGGATCATTTCAAGTTGAGGTTTTAGGGACTTACCGTCTGGTCCACGCAGGTCGCTCAAATCGCTGCGACTCCAAGCCGTTCGATCAATGCATCAAGTTCTCGATAAATCCCAGCATCGGGAGTCACCGCTGGTAGGCGAGGATATGCTTCGGTGAAGACCCCGCGTCGTTTCAGAATTTGCTTCGCAACCCAGTACAATTGGCCTTCAGCGAGGGTGTAGAGTTTCACCAATGGTTGGTAGTGGTTCCACAGCGACTCGGCTGTAATTTCATCGCCAGATTGGAATAAATCCCAAGTTTTTCTTACGATGTCGCAGAGGGCGATACCTTGCATAGTGCCTTTGGCTCCACGGCGCATTTCTTCGATGAAGAAAACTCCGTTTGCGCCACCAAATATTGAAAGATTGCCGCCTGCGAGTTCGGCAGTTTCAGAGAAACGATTCGGGGTGGGTAGTGTTTCGATTTTCGCGTAGCAGAGGTTTTCGTTTGCTTGCGATAGATCGGCGAGTAGGGCGGGTGACATCCCTGCACCGGTCATGTCTTGCATGTAGATAGGAATATCTGTGCTTTCAGAGATATCCACGAAATGCTGATGAACCAGCGGAGCAGGGATGCCAGCGATGGCAGGAGGGGCGATCATGACTGCGTCAGCTCCAAGAACTTTGGCTGCACGTGTGTAGTGAATGGCTTGAACGGTGGAGGGTGCTCCGGTGTTCATCACTACTTTGACTCGACCATTCGCCTGATCAACAACTGTGCTAAGGACTTCGTCCCGCTCGTGGTCATCTAGCTTGTTCACTTCGGAACCGTAGGCTATGCCGAGGCCGTGAACTCCTGCACGAATAGCGTATTCAACTTCGGCTCTTAGATCTTCGAAGATGATCTGTCCGGCCTGATTGAAAGGCATTTGCAGAATAGGAAACACTCCGTTGAAGCTGCGATCTGGCATAAGTTCCGCCCCCCCCCAGTCTAGTGGCCGATGTCGCCGGTATGCCCGACGTAGCTGTGTCCAGTGAGCGTTACTAATCGAGAAATTAGTTGCTCACCGAACGCATAAGCTATCAGGGTTGTGCCTTACGCTGCACTACGGTAGACGTAGATCATCTTCGATTGCGTGAAGAATTCGATCTCCGCTTTGCCTTGTTCTCTGTCCCCAGACGAGCTCGACTTCATGCCGCCAAACGGCACATGTGGCTCAAGACCAGCATTTTCACCGTTGATCTTGACGATTTCTGCTTCGATTCGATCGGCGAAGTCGAGAACCTAATTTAAGTCTTTAGTGTAGATTTCAGCACTGAGGTCGTAATCTACGAAGTTCGCAATATTGAGAGCAACTTCAGCGTTTGCGGCTGGGAGAATCGACAGCACAGGATCGAATATTTCTTCTCGAATCACTACCAACTTTGGAAAACCACTGACCCTTGTGGTGGATGAGAGCTTCTTCCACATCGGTTTGCTTAGTTCACACTTGCCGTTGAGTACCAGTGAAAGTAACGTTGGAGAGACTTCCAGTTCCTTAGATAGGGAACAGAGAGATAAGCCAATATATTCTTGTCGAGATCGGATTTTGGAGAGCCTGTAAACACTTGACCTTCCAAAACTGTTTACAAATCACCTATATCAACTAACCCCGCATAGCCAAATTTCGGTTAATTGAACTTAGAATAGAACTCATGCCCCTGTAGCTCAGTGGATAGAGCAATGGTTTCCTAAACCATGTGCCGCGTGTTCGATTCACGCCAGGGGTACCATTGAAATCAAGTTCAAGTCGGTATGTTCAGGTAAACACCGGACTACCGACTTGTCGCGTTTGAAGGCATATTTAGCAGCAACCGACTGCGTTTCCACCGTTTACACCAAGGACACCTACCCACACTATGTCGATGTTTTAGAGCGAAGTCTGAACCTCTTCGCCACTCGCAAAGATCTACAAATACAGAGAGCAGCTTACTTACGTAAATTCTTAGATTCCGACTACGTCCACCAAAGCTTGGATGTAGCCATTCGCAAACGCCCTGCCACGGTGCCCCCACGGACTATCACCGACAACTACGGGCACATGGTCGTCGACAAACATACCTTCGAAGCCGACCTTCTTGTAGGTCTGCATCGCCCGGTACATATCGACATACCCGGTGTTGATAAATTCTTCTCGAAAGCTCGGCACTGTTTCCGAAACGTTGCGGAAGTGAACGTATAGAATCTTATCCCGCTCACCGAAGTACTCGATCATCTCGTAGATACCGTCGCCTTTCGCATCTTCCATTTCACTAAAAGTTCCCTGACAGAACTCGATGCAATTCGACGGAGACTCTACGATGCTAATTAATCGCTTGTACGCGTCAAAACTCCTGAAGAGTTGTGGTATTCCTTGGAGTTCAGCAACTGGCGGATCGCAAGGGTGGATGCCAATTCGTATGCCTTCTTGCTCGGCAACTGGAACGATGATTTTGATCCAGTGCTCGAGGTTTTCCCACATCTCGTTTTCTGTGTACCGACGATCCATCAGTAGCGGATCTTTTTTCGCCTGTGTCAGATCGAATGCGGTGACTCGTGACCCAGATCGAATTTCCGTCGTCAGCGATGTTCGTCCTACCAGAGTCGGCATCCAATGATAGCCAAAGATCGGTATGCCAGCTCTAGCGATATTTCGAACTGTGTAGACCATATTCTCAATCTGTCGATCCCGATCGGGTCCTCCTAGCATCACTTGGTCGTAAAACTTGAGTGGCACGTTCTCCAGAGCTTCAAGAACCAACCCAGCATCTTCAACCCTTTGCCTGAGCTGAACCAGATCGTCATACTCCCACCGTTGATCGCCCGGAACAATTCCAGCGTTTGCATACGATTGCAGCACCACGTGAGTAGCGCCCATTTGTGCAGCGAACTGAAGATCGTTTTCGTCGACTTTCGCCTGTTGGTAGTCAATGGGGTCGACGCCCATGTTGAACCCGATTTTCATAGCCGCCTCGTTTGTTCGAACAGATTATGTGCCGCAATTAGCTGGGTAAGAATGAATGAAGTTTAGCGTATGTATTAGAAAATCACTAAGTTGAGCAGTATTAAGATCGGCTCAATCCATCCATTCACTCGGCTGTGCTTTTAAGCTGTCTTCTACTGGAGTAATCCATGCTGGGGCTGATTTTTTAATTCAATCTCGAATCACTCTCAAGAGCCTCGCGATCGAAATGTCGCCTCCGGTCTATACTGTGGGCAACCGAATGGGCTGAAGATAATCTGTGACCAGAAAAAAACAGAGGGAATTCCATAATGAAAATGTACATCAACGGCGAGTGGACTTCGGGCGCATCCCAAATGGAAGTGCGAAACCCGTATACAGGGGAAGCTTTCGATACCGTACCTGCCGGCACGGTTGAAGATGTGAACACGGCGATGGCAAGCGCCGAACGTGGGGCGAAAGCCATGCGCAAGCTCAGCGCATTCGACCGCTACGAAATTTTGACCCGAGTTGTCGCACTACTAAACGAGCGACAGCAAGATCTCGGAGAAACGATCACTCGCGAAGAAGGCAAAGTTCTCAGCGAAGGACTTCTCGAGGTCGACCGCTGTATCCAGACCATGACATGGTCGGCTGAAGAGGCAAAGCGTCTGTTCGGCGAGACCATTCCGTTAGATGCCGCACCTGATAACCAGATGAAATTTGGCTTCTCAGTACGAGTTCCAGTGGGAGTAGTGGCAGCGGTAACCCCGTTCAACTTCCCGCTAAACCTTGTCGCCCACAAAGTCGGACCAGCGATCGCAGGCGGCAACTCAGTCGTCATAAAACCAGCCAGTGACACTCCGCTTTCAGCATTGAAGCTGACAGAAATCCTCCTCCATGCCGGAATGCCAGCAGAAGCAATCCAGTGCGTAACTGGTTCAGGCTCCGTCATTGGAGATGCCGTTGTATCTCACAGTGCAGTTCGAAAAGTCACCTTCACCGGCAGTCAAGAAGTCGGCGAACAGATCATGCGAACCGCCGGTCTCAAGAAAGTAACGATGGAACTCGGTTCAAACTCTCCACTGATCGTTCTGCCCGATGCCGATATCGAAAAAGTTGCGCTCGCCACAGTTCAAAACGGCTATGCGAACGCGGGGCAGGCATGTATCTCTACTCAGCGGGTCTATGCCGATAAAAAAATATACGCAGACTATCTCGAAGCCCTCAAACCGATGGTTGCAGCATTGCCGTCTGGAGACCCGATGGGAGACGCTATCAAGGTCGGCCCAATGGTGCGAGAAAGCGACGCACAACGAGTCGAAATCTGGATCAATGAGGCGGTCGGAGCCGGGGCACGATTGATAGAAGGTGGTGGTAGAAATGGCGCTGTTCTTGCGCCTTCGATCCTCGCCGATGTGCATCCCGACATGAAGGTATCTCGCGAAGAACTTTTCGGTCCCGCAGTCGGCGTAACCCCGATCGAAGGCATCGATGAAGCTATCAAGTACGCAAACGACACCCGATACGGACTATCGGCTGCGATTTTCACCGAGAACATCGACAATGCATTGAAGTTCGCACTGGAAGTCGAATCCGGGAACATCAACATCAATGGTGGTACCCAATTCCGAGCCGACATGATGCCATATGGTGGTCTCAAAGACAGTGGAATGGGCAAAGAAGGTCCTCGCTACGCCGTCGAGGAAATGACCGAACTCAAGATGGTAATCGTGCATCGATCGTAGATAGTTCAACCAAACATTTCCCAAAGTTGACTCAACAAGACCAGGCAACGTACCCAAGAAGATCTGTTATCCATGAATTAGAAAATCCCACTGGACATTTACCGGCGGGCTTTTCTAATTCGATCCGTTCAGGTCAATGACACACGGACTATTTTCCGTTTGCTTTTTTCCACTCTTCGTACTCAGGTCGAGCTTCGTCCGATAGTGGGTAGTAAAGGCGAAGATCTCCGCCATTTTCCAACTTCTGTCGGCTGAACTCTTCCCACTCTGCGTGAACTTCACCGGACTCGGCAAGCTTCTCAGCAAGGTGAACCGGAACAACTACCACACCGTCATCATCGGCGATGATGATGTCGCCAGGAGCAACGTATGTGCCCCCAACTGCAATTGGAACATTCACTGCGTACGGAAAGATTTCAGTCTGCGTGTGGAAGTTAGGTGTTACACCTTTCAACCACAGTCCCAGTCCTTCAGGAGCTTCTGGGTAGTCACGGATGCAGCCGTCAACGACTACACCGATACCACCGGCACCCTGAAAGTAGGTAAGCATCATGTTCCCAAATACACCACTGGTCATACTGCCTCGTGCATCGACAACGACAACGTCGCCTTCTTGCGTTCCGTACAAAACGTGACGGTGAAGCTGTAGTTCAGGGTCGGTGTATTCACCATCGACGTAAACGTCGTCACGTTTTGGCATGAACTGAAGCGTCGCAGCCGGGCCAACAATCTTCTTACCGGGAGTGTAAGGAGTAGGACCGGGGATGAAGCAGTTTGAAACGCCAAGCTTGTTCAGATCACCAGCAGCAGTTGCCGAGCTTACGTGCTCGTAGAGCTTAGCAATCAACTCTTTAGAAGGTCGCTTAATGTCTTGGATGTCTTTGGGATCTTGCATCTAAAAAATAGTTCCTTGTTCTTGGTAAAACACCAAGTTAATTCGATTACGTCATATCTTCCAGATTCGGTTGGCAAAACGCCCAGCGATGCTGTAAGAACTAGACCACTTAGATAAATATATAAAGTTCGACGACTGAACACTAAACACCGATCCGCCTCACCGCAAGTGAGGGTCAATGACTGAATCGTCTCAGGTGTACGGAGTAGTTCGGTTCTACGGGTCATTTATCAATGATTTACGCTTGACCAACTCACCTAATGCCCTTATGGAATCGCCTAGCCGCACCTATCGGTTCACTCTGACAATCTGGGCAATCACGCGAACTCGTCTGGCGGTCAACCAGCGGCTAACCATCCCATTAAGATTGCTCCACACCGCCCCCTCACCATTCGCTAATGGATGGTGGTCACTTTTAAGAGCCGCTTTCTCGAATACCCGGTCTGAATTATGGATCAGACCAGAGAATTACCAGCCAGGTTCGACTTCACAACGAAGTTGAAGAATACGCAATGCATTTCGATACGACATCGCCAAGTCACGCCCACACAGCGTCACTACTCCCTTGCCTGTGTTGTGTGCTTCGAGCATCACCAGAGATGCATCAGCAGTCGACATTTTGGGAATCGTCTTGAGCAGCGCCCAGATCACATAGTCCATCGAATGATGATCATCATCGAACAACACAACGGCCCAACGATCTGATCTACCAGACGATGTTTCATGAACCTCTGCTGGCGTGGTTCTTTGGCTCGTTTCTCTCTCCATAGTCATACTCGGTCGGTGGTTGCTGCTGCCTGCTACAAACTGAACACTCTTGACACCGACCGTCAATGAGAACAATCTTTTTCGGCAATAACCATTTCGCGAATAATTTCTCACTCGATACAAAGGCTCTTCATTCATGCGAATTACCGACGTAAAACCGTTCCCAGTATGGGTTGGTACACGAAACCAAATGCTGGTCAAAGTGGAAACAGATGAAGGCATATACGGCTGGGGTGAGTCAGGGCTCTCTAGTCGAGAAATGGGTGTAAAAGGCATCGTCGAACACTACCGAGAGTTCCTAATAGGCAAAGATCCTATGGGACGGGGTGCTCTCTGGCAGGAAATGTATCGTAGCCAGTATTTCGAAGGTGGTCGAACTCTTACCGCAGCAATTTCAGCAATTGATATCGCCCTTTACGATATCGTCGGCAAAAAACTCGGAGTTCCAGTTTACGAACTACTCGGTGGCAAACACCGTGACTATGTTCCGACATTCGCTACTGGCGGCGGCAATTCACCTGAAGAAATGGTCGACATCGCTCAGAAGATGATCGCCGAAGGATTCGACTGCTTCCGACTTCACCGAGGGTACGAAACTGAATCTGAAGGAATCTTTGAACCGCGTGAAGCAATCGCCAATGCAGCAGAAGGATTAATCAAAGCACGTGAAGTTCTCGGCCTCCGCCCAGTTATTGGATACGACTTCCACCATAGGCTCTCGGTCGCAGAAACTGCTTCGTTCTGCCAGATGATGCCAGAACACACTCTAGATTTCCTCGAAGAGCCGATTCGTGATGAATCCCCCGAAGCCTACGAATCTCTGCGAACGATGACCAACATGCCGTTCGCACTCGGTGAGGAATTCGCTTCAAAATGGCAGTTCCTCCCCTACATCGAAAAGGGACTAGCCAACTACATTCGAGTCGATATCTGCAACGTCGGCGGAATAACCGAGGCGATGAAAGTCGTCGGATGGTCGGAAGCTCATTACATCGATCTGATGCCACACAATCCGCTTGGACCAATCTGCGTCGCCGCTACGGCTCACATGGGCATGGCAGCAGCGAACTTCTCGTGGCTCGAGATAAGAGAATCAGCCGGTGAAGACAACGGCTTCTACTCGAAAGAAGTCTTCCCTGTTCAACCTGATATCGTCTCCGGTAAAGTAACCGTTCTTGACAAACCCGGACTCGGCGTCGAAGTAGATGAACAATCACTAACCGAGCCGTTCCGATACTCAGAAATGCCTCACCTCAAACGAAAAGATGGATCCCATACCAACTGGTAAAAGCTAATATTCACCGAACTTCACAAATCAGTCTCCCTTTCCTTCGGGAAGGGGTTAAGGAAAGGGTTCCGTGGCCGATCAGTCACGTTAGTGATACCCGGAGCTAATCACGCATGAAAATTACAGATGTAAAACCATTCGCAGTCTGGGTCGGTCGACGAAACCAGATGCTAGTCAAAGTCGAAACCGATGAAGGGATATACGGCTGGGGTGAATCCGGCTTCTCTGGCCGAGAGCTCGGCGTAAAAGGAATCATGGAGCACTACCGTGAATTCCTCATTGGAAAAGATCCAATGGCACGCGGTGCTCTCTGGCAAGAGATGTACCGAAGCCAGTACTTTGAAGGCGGGCGCACGCTAACTGCTGCAATCTCCGCTCTCGACCTAGCGCTCCACGACATTGTCGGCAAAAAGCTTGGAGTGCCCGTATACGAACTCCTCGGAGGCAAGCACCGGCACACCGTTCCTGTATTCGCCACCACTGCCGGTCCTTACGGTCCCGACATGATCGAACAAGCGAAAGAGTTCATGGACAGAGGAATAAATGCCTTCCGCCTGTCGTACGACAACATGGACATACAGAACGGCGGACTCTTTGAGCCTCGTGAGTCGATTGCAAACTCGGCTGAATGGCTTATCAAGACACGTGAAGCGCTCGGAAATCAGGCTATTCTCGGAGTCGACTATCACCACCGATTGTCGCCAGCTGAAACAGCAAGCTTCTGCCAGATGATGCCTTCACACACGCTCGACTTCCTCGAAGAGCCAATTCGTGACGAATCGCCAGAAGCATACGAAGCACTTCGTAAGCTAACCGACGTTCCGTTCGCCATTGGTGAAGAATTCGCCTCGAAGTGGCAGTTCCTCCCTTACATCGAGCGAGGCATTACTCAGTACGTACGAGTCGACATCTGCAACGTAGGTGGATTCACCGAATCGATGAAGGTCGCTGGATGGGCAGAAGCTCACTACATTGACCTTATGCCGCACAACCCACTAGGACCAATCTGCACCGCAGCATCTGTCCATCTTGCAGCCGCGGTTCCGAACTTTGCGTGGCTTGAAGTGAACATGGACCGTGCTGAAGATCCTGATCGCAGCATCTTCACTGAGCAGGTCGATTTCAACGGCAACGGCTATGTCGTGAACGACAGGCCGGGACTCGGTGTTGAAGTGGATGAAAGCAAACTCACAGAGCCGTTCAAATTCTGGGAAGCTCCACACCCACACCGCGCCGACGGTTCACACACGAACTGGTAAGCGGATTTCGGAAAACTAATCGAGTAAAACTGATCATATGGCTGGCGGTTGAAAGCAATTTCAATCGCCAGTCTTTTTTTCGCCTGTTACATTTGGTTCATCCAAATTGACCGGCTAGTTTTGTGAGTGGAAGGCGAAGCAGCAGCAATGGCAGTACATATCGATCTCAAAGGCAAACGTGGTGTCATATGGGGCGTTGCCAACCAGCGCAGCATCGCATGGGCAATCTCTGAGCGACTCGCAGAAGCAGGGGCCGAGCTTGCCTTCACATATCTAAACGAGCGACTGAAAGCACCGGTTGGAAAAGCCACCGCAAGCCTCGGCAATCCGATGCTGCTCGAATGCGACGCCACAGACGATGCGAAAGTTCAGTCTGTTTACGATCGAATTCAGAATGAATGGGGCGAGATCGACTTCGTAGTCCACTGCATCGCCTTTGCCGATCGAGACGACCTAGGCGGAAATTTCTCCGATACCAATCTCCAAGGATTCCGAACAGCTCTCGAAACTAGCGCGTACACTCTCATGCCAGTCGTCGGTAAGGCAGCTCCACTGTTTGGCGAATCTGGTGGATCAGCCATCACGCTAACGTTCGATGCTTCACAGCGCGTCTATCCTGGATATAACATCATGGGCACGGCGAAAGCTGCTCTTGAAAACGAAGCTCGCCAACTTGCCGTCGAGTTTGGCCCTAGTAATATTCGGGTGAACGCAATTTCAGCAGGCCCACTGCCAACGCTCGCTGCTCGAAGCATTCCAGGTTTCCGCGATATGACTAAAGCACACCGCGAACGTTCACCGCTCGGGCGTAATATCAACCACAAGGAAGTTGCCGACACCGCTTTGTTCCTGCTTAGCGATATGTCATCAGGCATCACTGGAGCGATCATTCCAGTTGACGCCGGTTACGGCATCATCGCTCTCTAACAAGAGTTGGACCGACGCAAACATGCCTCAGACCCAAGATAGCCTCAAACTAGGGCTCTCAGCTAAAAGATCACTCGTAGTCGAGGGTACTCATCTCTACAGCCCCACCGGTAAAATTGAACATTACGTTCTCTCAAGCCCGGCGATGATTATGGAGATGGAGATCGCCTGTGTTGAAGCGATTAAAGACGTCGTTGAAGCATCCGTTGGGTTCCATGTCGACGTGAAACACATTATGCCAACACCGGCTGGTGAATCAGTCGAGACCACAGCGACACTGATCGAAATCGATGGCAAGAAACTGCGTTTCAAAGTCGAAACGAAGGACGGCGAAACCCTCGTAGGCGTTGGTACCCACCGCCGCGCCATTATCGACCTCTAGCCTTTCATACCATTCGACTAGCGCAATTCCTACTCGCTCAGTAATACGAATATTTCCCTCGATATATGGGTCTATGAACAAGGCCTACGAATCACAATCACCGACGAAGGCCCCGGCATCCCTCACGACGAACATGATCGAGTGTTCGAGCCGTACAGCCAGCTCAACAATCCCAATGTTCCTTGAACCGGAATGGGACTCGCCATCGTCAGGCAAATAGTCGAACTACACCACGGTAAAGTCTGGGCTGAAGACGGTGTCAGCGGCGGTACGTCAGTCGCTATATGGCTTCCTGAAGCCGTTTAGAATAGCTAAAGTGACCTGCTATACCGACGTTCCAGTATCGGTCGAGTCGATCTTTTCGTTTGCCCTTCGAAATTGCAAAAGCGCTCGAACGATGTCGTCGCGTGTGACGATGCCAACCACGTAATCGCTATCCATTACGACTAATTGGTTCACGTTGTGAATATCCATTGAACCTAGTGCCTCTCGAACCGATTCGTCTTTAGAAATTACCCGTAGGCTGTCCGGGTTCATCAACTCGCCGACAGAAGTCTCACCTTGGCGTTCGAGCGGTACGGCATCTATATCTTGCCGAACGACGAACCCGACCAGTTCGCCCTTCCTTGCCACCGGTACCGATGCAAGCGGGCTCCCTGCCTCTGGCAACCATTGACGTGTGACCTGCTCGACCGAACAGCTGCCCTCCAGCATCGCAGGCATAGGACGTGTCGCTATACCCACAGTGAATTCTAATCCTTCAACCGATCCAGCTTCATCGGTAGACTGCTTGGCCCGAGTCGCCCGATCACCATCGACTTCGCTGCGACCCGACGACATCAAGAACCAACCGATCATAGCGATCCATATTCCGCCGAATATATCGCCATTCAAAATCTGCCAAGCACCCCAGCCGATCAATACGAAAAATACCGCTCTACCCACAAGGTAGGCTACTCGAGTCGCCCGCACTGTATCGCCAGTAAAGCTCCACACGGCGGAACGTAGAACTCGCCCACCGTCCATCGGGTATCCGGGCAGCATGTTGAATCCGGCGACCATGATGTTCATCCAGCCTGTGAAAAATATGACTCCCTTGAACAATGTCACATCTCTCTCGTACACAGGCCCATACATCACCCACCACCCGACCAGCGTAATGCCAATAACAAGAGAAACCGCAGGGCCAGCGAACGCTATTAAGAATTCGTTACGCGGCCTAGTCGCATCGCCTTGAATTCTGGAAACTCCACCGAATAACAGCAGCGTTATCCCACGAACTTTAAGCCCCTGCGACAACGCCACCAGCGAGTGCCCCAGCTCGTGCGCCAATACAGATGTAAACAGCAATAACGTGGTGAGCAGCCCGGCGATCCAGTACTGGGTAGTCGACCAAAAGCTGAAAAACGAAGGATAGGCAGCGGTTGCCAGCGACCAAGTGATGATTGCGACCGCGATTAACCAGGTCGGATTAATTTCGACCGGAATTCCAAAAATTGTGAAAAGTTTTACTGAACCACGCAATAGTTTGAAGATGTCCTTAAAAAATAAAACTCTAGTTGCTCAAAATGTAACCCTATACGCACACCACAAATTCGGTCGAACGCTGCGATACAACTTAAGAGAATAACTTCAGTTCTGTCGTTATTCATTCCGCAGTACCCCGGGACGGGACTATCATGCACGAGTCATCCACTATCGAGAAAATAACCTGAACGCCTCGTATGCCCTTCCAGCCCACTGATATCGAACTAGCCAGATGAAATCGTTCAAGCAACCTTTTTACGGGTGGTGGATCGTCGGAGCGGGTGGAATGGTCCAGTGGTACACATCTGCCATCTTCTGGCGCGGATTCCAAGCATTCGTCCCGCCAATATTAGAAACATTCGGTTGGAGCAGGGGTGTAACCGGAGCAGCCATATCTATCCAACGTGGCGAGAGCGGATTGATATCACCGTTTGTCGGCGTAATTCTCGACAAATATGGTCCACGTAAAGCGATGGCGTTCGGTGTACTTCTCACCGGCGGTGGGTTCGTCTATATGAGCCAAATGCAATCGCTTTGGCAGTTCTACGTAGCCATCGGACTGCTCACACTTGGGATGTCATTCGGGACATTCATCGTATTTGTAGTCACCGTCGCCAATTGGTTTGTACGGAAGCGTGCACGAGCGCTGGCCATATTGATGTCGTTCTCGGCAATTGGCGGAATTACTCTTCCGATCCTCGTCGCATCAATCGATACCTTCGGCTGGCGAGAGGTGATGCTGGCGTGCGGAATCGGATTCTGGTTGATTGGATTCCCAGCAACCCTGGTGATGCGAAAACAACCAGAAGAGTACGGAATGTTTCCAGATGGCGGACCAGATGATGACCACTCGGCCTCTGGTAAAGCAAATCAAGTTGGTGCGATTCGAGAGCAAGCCATTACGATGCGACAAGCCATCAGGCTACGTTTCTTCTGGCAACTCGCAATTGTCACCAGCCTTGGTCAGCTCGTCAGTTCAACCAATCTGTTCCACTTCGCTGCCCTCTTGGACTACGGCATGACTGCCGCACTAGCAGCTGCAGCTGCTGGTGCAGTTGCTATTGGCGATCTAAGTGGCCGAGCCGGTATCGCTGTAATTGGCGACCGCTTCGATAAACGCAAAATGCTCACCATTGCAATGATTATGCAAACCATCGGGGTCGCGGGACTCGCCGGGATCAACGCTGAAGTATTCGGAGTCAACCTCGGACTCTGGCCACTGCCGCTGTTCGTCGTGTTCTTCGGATTAGGATTCGGATCGTCGATACCGCTTAGACTCTCTATACTTGGAGATTACTTCGGCAGAACAAGCTACGGATCTATCGTAGGGCTAACCAGTTCTGTAAACGCTGTGTTTGGTGCAGCGGGGCCAGCTATGGTCGGCTTCATATACGACGGAACCGACAGCTACCGGCTAGGATTCACGACACTCGCGATCATGCTAGTGATGTCAATTCCGTTGGCACTCGGATTAGAACCAGCAGGGCGTGTGGCAGCAAAAGCTCGACAGCTAACACGACGAACATATCGTGAAAGAAATCGTTTCGAATCGTCCAATTAGCAATGCTTAATGCATCTCAATCGATAAACAAGCGTTTATAGGCGACTGGATCTATCGTCCAGACTTACTAACAGACCGGGCGACGAACGACCCGTCTGCCTTACTGATCAGCATAGCCACTACGACCTCGCCTACTTCGGGTTCTCTTCCACGGAACGTTGTGGCCTGATTCACGGTAAATACTTGGCCGTTGATTACCCAACTGTTGCCGTCAATCGCCGCTATAACCCCAAAAACACTCAACTCAATAGTGTTCTGCTGTCCAGAATTGGTGATCGGCGAGTCGCCTTCAGACTTGGTCTGGAATTTGATCGAAATAATCACACCCTGATTCGAATCGATAGAGTCTCTGATAAACAGTACTTCAGGCACCAAAGTACTTATGTCGGTACTACGTTCTCGTGCGTCCGCAATCAAATCAATAACTGGCCTGAACGACTGAATCCGTCGACCGTTCAACTGAACTATAGAGGTTTGACGTCCTATCCAAAGATCGAACTCCCTACCGTCCACCAAGTTCACAACCACATATCGACCGCTGGGTACAATGCTCACCAGAGTTCCACGGGATTGAATGAAGTTATCCGAAACAACCGAAAGCTTCTGAATAATCCCCGAATCGAGCACGTAGAAAACTATATCGACGCGATCACCCCGCTCGATATCCAACAGCGACCTTATTGGCATGCCATCTTTGATCAAATTTTCACCTAGCGGAGATTCAGGCATCTGGAGTTTGATCACCTTCGTATTAGTGGATTTTCCCGAAATAACGGTCAGCCTGCCTTGATTGAAATTCACGCTGGTGATGATTCCAGATGCCTTGACCACTTTCGGTGATTCAATAGAAATAATCGTTCCAACGTTGTAGAACATCCCGCCACGACCAGTAACCGAATACACCCCATTGACGATATTCATCCCGGCGGCGACCGAGCTAAATTTCATTCGTCGTTCATCAACAATCACCCAGGTATCGTCCGTAACTAAAACGTTAAGCGACTTTCCATTAGCGCCTGTTACCTGAAGTCGATCAGGTTCACGACCGATGCCTGTGACAGTTCCAGAAAATTTCACGTTCTTACGCGCCACCACAACCAAACTCGTAAGTTCGCTCGATTCGATATCGAGACGAGTGGCATCAACCACCAAATCACCGATCTTCACTTCACCGATAACCGCAGCACTACCGTCACGAACAATATGCACATCACCGCCAACGGTTAATCGAATCAGTGGACCGTCAGTCGGCCGAATCGTAATTCCAGCACCATAAGCGTCTATCAATTCAACTATTCCGGAAATATGGTCTTCTTCTGAAGGTGCGCTCGAACGTGCGCGAATTGCAAGTGCGCGAAGCGTGACGTCAGATCCGGTAATGTCTGAAATCGAGTCAGCACTCGAAGATTCGAATTGAATATCGACAGCTTGACCCGCATCCAGAGCTGAAATACCAGATGAATGTCCATTGAGAGTTATCTCAGTCTCACCAGTAACCTTCGCAGCGACTTTCACGCCCTGTTTCTCATTCGTGGCAATCACCATGCCAAGTACATCCTCAAGTGGCACGTCAATTTCCACGAGAGTAATCACACCATTGAATGCTCGAAGTGCCTCATGAGCTATCACGGCCTCTAACTCACTCACCAGTCTCGGCTCACGCACCTTGATCGAAACTGCAGTACGCAGATCACCCTCGATCGAATACTTAACTTCGAGCTCACTAGCCGGGTCGATAAATCGTCCGACGCCGGACAAAATCTGCGGATTCGATGCAGTGTCGGAAATTTTCTTTAGTAGATCCTTAGGCAGATCAACAATCGTCTCTTCCCGGTCGTAACTGAACTTGACCGAGAACGGATTAGCGTCCTGCACCCTGTTCGGAACTATCGTGAACGATGAAAATCCAATGTCATCGACTAAGCCACCCGATATTTTCAGCAGTGGTTGAACTTCGCCGCGAGTTCGTGCAGCAGTTTTATAGATACGCTGGAGCTCTTCAAAACGCCGTTGAATCTCTTGGTACTGGGCATTTGTCGTATCGAGTACTGCCTGATCCTCAAGATCTGAATCAAGTACCCGTTTTAACGCTCTCGCTGCATCGTCCAAAGAAGAAAGATGTTGAGTCCTAGCATCGATAGCGATCTGGGCAAGGCGAGCAGACTCTATATTGTCTGCGGATCTATCCTGAGCATCTTGAATTCGCTCGACAGTCGCGCTTGTTAGCTCGAAGCCAATTGCTGTCAAAATACCGCTAGAACTATCTAGACGGGCGACCATGGTTAAACCATCACCGACGGATGGAGCATCGATTCCAGCCGGGATCAGCACATTCACGACGCCACTATTACGAGTCTGAATAGAAAGCTCATCAACAGAAGCACTGCTAACCACACCTACAACGTGCTTTGTAGGCGGCTGAGTGTTGGCGACACGTACAAGAGTTCTAAGCGCTACAAGATTATCATTGGCATTTCTCGTTGCAGTCGAAACCACTCGGTCGCCTTCTGATATTTCTTCGACCAGAGCCTTGTTTGAACCGATCCGCAATTCAGAGTCAGCGTCAAAGCTTAGAGTGACAATACCCGAGTTTGAAGCGATCACAATGGCACTTGGCGGACGAACTTCAACGGCCGTACCGAAAACAGCCTCAATATCGGCCGATGCCACTTCAGCTTTAGCGCTCTGGCTACCAAATGTGAATAAAACGGCAACAACCGCGAGTACAAGCATCATCTGTGGACGAATGGTGCTAACAATAATATCTTCAGTCGACATGTGCATTGTTATGAATTGTCGAATAGCTCGTATTGACCTCCAACTAAATAATTCTGAGGTCAATGCAATTACGCTTTTGTTACTTCTGAATGCTCTAGAATCCTCTTGGGGCCGACGTTCAGGATGGAAGCTCATGGCGCAACCTCCGGCGGAATAGAAATAATCGCCAATGATGAGCTATGGGAACTGCCGTCCAAATTACTAGCGACAACGTCGACGAAATTGGGACCAGGCGTCAAAACAATTGTTAGTTCGAACGTACCATCAGCTTGAACTTCAACGATCAGATCGTTCACACTCACGATCGCATCAGCCGATGTGATTCCGCGCAGCAAAACCGTATCGCCTCGTACGATACTTTCATCTCCGATACCCTCAAAATTCAAAGAGAGATTAAACGTTCCTGAAGACGCCGTTGGAACTACTGTCGGCAACACTGTCGGCAACACTGTCGGCAACACTGTCGGCAACACTGTCGGCAACACTGTCG
>JAPKFF010000024.1:0-21911 GCA_028821715.1 Dehalococcoidia bacterium | reverse complement strand
CGTGCATCGATTGGGTCTACAGAAAGCAAGCTTCCAAGAGCAAAAATAAACAAAACTAAAGACAGAAACTTCAATTCATTGCTTTTCAGATATACGGAAAGCCAGAGCATAAATGCAGCGTTAGTGGACATCCCGATTATTAATGGATACCCAGTAAATTGCATCGGAACAAAGATCGAAATACAAACCAGTCCAATCCCACCGAGCATCATTCCCATAACGGGTTGACTACGGTTGGTGCGGAACGCTAAATAGGCAATCAACAAATGTACGATACCTAATCCAAGTGTCGGTATCGCCTGCCAATTTTCGAAGTTTCCAACCTCGTGATCTAAAACTCCATAGTAAGAAATTATCACGTACAAAAGCGCGTTCGACACCATCGGAGAAACATCCAACGCTCTTGGTGACAAACGCCGGATCAGATGAAATCCTGTTGATGACACAAACAACACGATAAACAAAAGTGTCAATGCGAAAATTGCAAATCCTGAGGACAGGTTTCGATCTTCATATTCGCCAAACCACAAAGCAAATCCCGCATAAGATCCGATTACTGATACTAATTTAAACCATTTCCAGTTTTTAAATATGGCTACTCCTATAACGCCAAGGTTTATCACCAGCAAATAGATAATCAGAAAATACTTTTGCCCTGCAAAAAGCTTGTCCATTTGGAAATCCGGTTCTGTTATTCCGGCATATAAAAATGGCGCTAATAGCCCGCCCGCAACTCCCATTAAGGCCAATGGCTGGGAATTTCTTTTAAACGCCAGCCCCACAGATATCAAGCTGACTAACAACAACAAACCTACGGCCAGCCAAACATCCACTGTCCCACGCGCAAGTTCCGCCAGTAAAGATGAATAAAGAAGGGCTATTCCTCCTCCACTCAGTGCATGTGCATAGATCGGGTAACGAGACCAGAGCAGCTCACCAAGCACCAATAAACCAACGCCTGAAATCACTCCTGCAAGGACAAGTACTTCTTTGGTAAGCATATTTTCATCTAAGGCCAACTTCATTAAGAAACTTATGCCGAAGAAAATTGCAACTACACCAATTCTGACCAACCAATTGCTGCCGAAAAGGTTTTCCAGACGATTCAATTTAAGGCGCGACTGCAAAGGAATATTTTGGGATGTGCCATTACCGTTATTTCCTGATGACAAATCCCGATCTGCAACTGTGTCATTTTGCAGAATTTCGGGAACGGCCCCAACTGGGACATCAGCCAGTTGCTCGGATTCAACACTCGCAACAAATCGTTCAGAAAGGCGAATCCCGCAATAAATGCAAAAAGAGTTAGTGTTGATATTCCGCCTGCTACATTGCGGACAAATTATGTGCTGCACCAAGACCCCGTCTCATTTTTCCAAGGTAGAACCAATCTAGGATTCTATTGATTGGAATCTACGCCCATATTTATTATCACCTTGATCACTTGGACGTGTTGCCCAATACAGAAGAAGCAAAACAGGGATGAACAAGAGCCAGAAGAAGAGCAATGCAAATAGTATCCACCAGCCAGTCTTGTTGATGTCATGTAGGCGGCGGACTCCGATTGCAATGTTTGGAATGAGTAAAACCAATCCAACAAATGGAATCAAGCCTGCAATAAATGAGAACAAAATCCACCACCAGTATTCTGACCTACTGGAACGACCGGAAAAGTCAAAATATCTTTGGAATCCTAAAGCTATTCCTCCAGCAAGACTAACCATCGATGTGAATCCTCCTGAGAAAAACGCCAACAAAGTAACTACAGTGATTTATTCTAACCTTTGCACCTTTCGGTGACACAACATACTGATCTGCCCTCAAAAAGTAGTCCAGAGTAAATGTTAGAAACTCTGGTTTCAAAGAGGGTAGAGATGCCGAAAAAAAGACACAGTACTGAGCAAATCTTACGCAAGCTCCGAGAAACTGAAAAGACGAACGTATGGAGTAGCCGTACGCTCCGCTAGATCTGCGAAATACCTATGTGGTAATCGAAGCCTAAGAACACTCCAGTCGGCACTATCACCCTCTACTTGCCACCATTCGCTTTCCACGCCCTAAACCGCTCTTTCGTCTCGGCTGAAATCGGGTAGTACGTTCCTGGTGGCACCTGTTCATCATCAATGAGACCGATCACGAACTCCTCGGCCTCTTCCTGCTCCTCGATCCAGTCGATCACTTCCTCGGCTCGATCCGCCGGCACCACAACCACACCATCATCGTCACCAACAATCACATCGCCCGGCATAACCAGCACACCACCAACGTTAATTGGTTGACCTTCTTCGAACGATTCCAAAAACGGCAAATTACCCGCTGGCGATCGATTTTTAGCAAAGACTGCAAGATCGTATTCGTCAGAAATCATCTGCAAATCGCGAATAGCACCGTCGGTCACAATACCTTGCGCCTTGTTGTGCCACAGCTGACGAGTCTTCATATTGCCGAGAATGCACGAATACTCATCGAACGTATGAGCCTCAGCTACCAGAACATCGTTCAGCCCACACTTGCCCATCGCCAAGTACTCAGGCGATCCTCCGCCTTTACGGGTCTGCTTCAACAAATCTGGGCGTGCCGGAACAAACCGCAACGTCTGCGCCCTTCCCACCAGCGTTTTACCCGGCGTGTAAGCCTTAACACCCCGCATAAGACACAGCTGATAGTTCACTGAAGCAAACCACTCCTGACCATCGGGAGGAGTCAACCGCCACACTGCGCTATACGCGGTAGCGGAGGTCACTTTCCTGAATCGATCAAGAATTTCGTCTGATACGTAGGTAGGCATAAGCTGTACTGGTCCGGTTCACTGGATGAGTTTACGATTTACGGTTCGGAAGTATAAGCCTGAAAGAACAGCTAAGCCCTCACTAAGCAATCTGCATGCTACGATTTCTAGGTCACAAACAATTATTCAATTTCGTTTAAACCTCTCATGCCTCAACACATCGCAGCCAACGACCCACGCCTCACCTGGGCGGGCGTTATATCGACTGAAGTGTCCAACGAGTGGGTCATGCCATGGCGCATTCAGCACCAAGAACGAGAGCTATACGATAGCGAGCTAGCTCTTCGCGCAGCGATGGCCGCCGGCGTACGTGTAACGTTCCAGAGTGACACGACCACCATCGAAGGCACATGTAATTTGTTCGAAGAACGAGGTCAAATTGACCTAGTGGTCGATGACAAATTGGTGGCGTCGGTCAACCTTGCAAACCAGTCGGCGTTCCGATTCGAAAATCTTGCTTCCGGAACCAAAAACATCGAACTATGGCTTCCGCAGTTTGGTGAAACCCGACTCATTGGTTTCAGGATTGATGTTGAAGCGGAAATACTAGCAACGCCTAAGTCGACCGCTAAAAAGTGGATCACCTACGGAAGCTCGATTTCACAATGCAAAACCGCAGATTCACCAACCAAAACGTGGCCAGCAATCGTCGCTCGAACCCGTGGATATGATCTACGGTGTCTCGGTTTCGGCGGTCAGTGCCATCTCGATCCAATGATCGCCCGGGTGATCCGAGATAGCGAAGCCGACCTCATATCTATGTGCCTAGGCATCAACATATACGGCTCGGGATCGCTCAATCAGCGAACGTTCTACCCAAGCATATTGGGATTCGCTCAGATCGTGCGCGAAAAACACCCAACAACACCGATAGTCCTTATTTCACCAATCTACTCACCGGGAAGAGAAACCGAACTCAACGACGTTGGTTTCTCGCTTAGGCACATGCGAGACGAAGTAAAACGTGCATATGAGACCTTGAAAGCGCACGGCGACGAAAACATAATCTACGTAAACGGCCTCGACGTTTTCGGCTCCGACAAGGCCCATCTACTGCCGGACGACCTCCACCCCAACAACGAAGGCTACGAAATCATGGCAAGCAACCTACTAGGGCTGCTCCCAAGGATCTAACAACAACGTCGCTGCACTAAAAGAAACCCGTCAGCGCCGGTCAGTCGTGCGGATGATCAATGTTGTTGATGCTGTGCCAAATGCGCCATTGCTTCATCCCATAGGGTTTGTACAAGTTCAAGTACTTCCGCACATCACCACAGTACCACCGCCCATCTTCGGGGCAATTCCGTGGTTAAAAACACCACACACATACACAATCGATTCGAACACTTCGCCCAAGAAACCACTCACAAAAATACGGACTAGTCGCCCGCTGAAGCACTACCGTCAGTCGGATGCGGCGTCTGATCTCGACCCTGAGCATCGCCCAGCATAGTTCGTCTAAACGTGCGGTCCATCTGTGAATGGATCTTCATCGCCAAAGTAGCTGTCGCGGCAACACTTAGCGCCATCACAAGTGCAGAAACTGGCGACGTCAAATCGGCGATGGACATCATCTGCAACAACTGCATTACAAGCCATACACCTATGACCATCATAAGAATGCTCACAGATCCCACGCTGATAGCCTCAGCCGCGCTCAACCGATTCGTCATATTGAAACGAATACACGCCCGGCGTGCAAAAACAGTGCCGAGATCCGACAACAAGCGCCAAATTACTATTGCCGCAGGCACGGCGAGCGTAACAACAGCAGCAATCACAGCTGCACTGACCAAGTCTTCAGAAATACCAATATCTACAGCCAAACTCGTTCCCGCGTTCGATATCAACATTCCAGCAACTATTACCAGCCCAATGATTCCGAAACTCACAGCGGCCGATCGCACACCCCGAACGAAATTATGCGGGGCAGGTTTTGCGGGAGCCATCGAGCGACGAGCAGTCGCTATCTTCGATGAAAATGACGATGCCTCGGTCTTTACTCTGGAAGGCATCAATCGACCAACTAACGATCCGATTACGCGATGTGAATTGAACACCAGCGGATACAAAAACGATGACATCACTGTGCTGATCGTGACGACCGGATATAGCTGCGATCCAATGGCGGCATGCTCACTACCCGATCGAGCAATCGCCAGAGAAAATTCCCCCAACTGCGGCATCCCCGTGCCCACTCGCAAGGCAGTGTCGCCATCATGACCCGTCAGGAATGTTCCGACCGTTGCAGCCAAGACTTTACCGACTAACAGCACTCCAGTGACGATCAGTGCTGTGCCGAAGTATTCAGGTACGTCAGCCATGTTCACAAGCATGCCGATCGAAACGAAAAATAATGCGGCGAACACGTCCCGAACAGGCGAAATGAGTCGAGCGATCTGCTCTCGATGTCGAGTATCACCAAGTACGGTCCCAATTAGAAACGCCCCGGCTCCAGCCGACAAGCCCATCTCACGGGCAAGAAGACCCACTCCGAAACACATTCCCAAACTACCGATCAACAGCGTTTCACGAGATTTCAAATAGTCCAATAAATCCATCAGCCGAGGAGCAAGAAGCGTCCCGAACACCAAAGCTCCAACTGCAAATACGGCCATCTTGATTACGATAGGCCAAACCTGAACAGCTCCACTTGATTCTTGGTTCGCGTAGCCCGAGAAAACCGCGAGAAGAACTACAGCGACGAAGTCTTCGACCACAAGAATTCCAACTATCAACTGCCCACGCAGCGACATCAACTGTCCGTTTGCTCTGAGCATCTGAACCAACACTGCCGAACTAGAAAAGGCCAACGCAGCACCGAGATAAACCGATGTTGTAGACGTCCATCCAAGCGCTCTACCCAAGTAATACCCAAGTGAAATCATCGCCGCTATCTCGACGGCGCCTATGAGCACTACTCGAAATCCGATTTTACGAATTCGCTCCCAGCCGAACTCCACTCCGATAGCGAACAGCAATACGACAAGCCCAACTTCGGCGACCAGTGAAACGGTCTCGGTATCAGATACAAATCTCCCTCCAAGTGCGAACGGACCAACGAGCATGCCCGCGAGGAGATAGCCGAGTATCGGTGGCTGCCGAATCAAACGGAAAAGTATCAAGGCCGCTGCTGCTGCGACCATGATTAACGCGAAATCTCTTACAAAGTCTCCTGAATGCACATCTTCATAGTAGAAAAACACCTTAGAAATTTCGACAATCCTGAGAACAGGATTTCAAGAGTTATGCAATCTCAACAAGGACAATGCCGTGAAGAAGTTGTTAATACGTATTCAATCAACATCTTTAACCCAACGTTTCACACGACAAATAGTGAGTTAACTACAAATCAAAATTGTCGCCCAAAATTGCCCGATTTTCGCCAATTACTCCAAGTCAATCGTTATGATTCGACACATAACTTTTCTCGAAATATCCCGCTAGGAGATCAACCATGAAGGTTTTAGTAACAGGCTCATCAGGACTAATCGGATCAATGCTGGTCAACGCCCTATCAGATATTTTTGAGATTTCCGCTCTTGACGCACGAAAATTAGAGCACGCACCTGATGTACCAACCCTAATTGCCGACGGCTCGGACTACGACACCATGTCGAAAGCCTTTGCCGGTGTCGACGCGGTGATTCACCTTGCAGCCAACGCCCCTGTCGAAACGCCTTGGCCAGATGTTCTGAAGAACAACATTTCAGCTACCCACAACGTGTACGAAGCCGCTCGACAAAACGGGGTGAAACGAGTGGTGTTCGCCAGTTCAAATCATGCTGTTGGTAATTTTGAAATGGACAAGCCCTACAGCAAAATACGAGTTGGTGACTACGAAGGGCTCACTCCTGGTGGTTTCAAGATGATCGATCACAATGTGCCAGTCCGACCCGACTCCGATTACGGTGTAAGCAAAGTGTTTGGAGAGGCAACAGGTCGCTATTACCACGAGCACTTCGGACTTGAAGTCGCCTGCTTACGAATTGGCACAGTTAACCCGCAGAACAGTCCAAAAGGGCCCCAAGCTCGTCCCGAAGGTTCAGTTAGAACGCTGGCGACTTGGCTGAGTCACCGTGATCTGGCCCAACTGGTCACACAATGCATCACTCAACCATTAGGGTTCGAGATTTTCTACGGAGTTTCCAACAACACTTGGCGTTTCTGGGATACCGACCACGCCAAGAAAACAGTCGGATACGCACCGCTAGATAACGGCGAAGATTACCGATAGAACGACTTTTAGGCACGTCTCGACGATAAGGGACTAGAGATTAAGAATTGCTCTAGTCCTGATTGTCGGATTTCGGCTCTTTGTCCCTGCCATCAATAATCGGACCATCTGTGTTTACGCGAGGATTTGGTCGATTCTCGCCCTTGCCGTCAATTCGTGGACCGTCAGTATTCACGCGACGTCGTGCGTCACGTTCTCCACCACCGTCACGCCTTGGCCCGCGAGAATCGCCGCCTCGGCCGTCACGTCTTGGTCCGCTTGAGTAACCGCCACGATCATCACGACGTGGGCCACGAGAATCACCACCGCGATCGTCACGCCTTGGGCCGCTTGAGTAACCACCACGATCATCACGACGTGGACCACGAGAATCGCCGCCTCGGTCGTCACGTCTTGGACCGCTTGAGTAACCACCACCACAGTCGTCACGACGTGAGCCGTGCGAATCGATGCCTCGCTCGTCTAGATCATCACGTCTTGGTGCTCGAAATTCTCGTCCACGATCGTCGGTACGTGAACCACGCCACTCATTGCCGTGTTCACCCCGTGAGTCGTCTATTCGATCATCGCGACCTGAGCCACGCTGTTCGTCATCATCTCCGCCGCGGTCTCTTGGTTTTCCAGGTCGACCACCGTCATTCGGAATCTCGCTACGGTAACGTCCGGTCGGTGACCTTCGATTGCCGAAGTTTGAATCAGCCGACTCGCCACGATCGACAATTCGGCTCCTCGAAGTCGTAGTGCGATGGTCTGAACGTTCTTCGCTGTCGTCATCGTTACTTGGTGGGCGACGACGTGCCTGAGCCAATTCTTCGAGTCGTTCTAGCCCAACCTCTGTACCCATCGTTCGCCCGATGCCCGTATATCGAGCAGCACCCTGGTTCACCAGCTGAGCCATCTTCGCCCGTGCAGTCGCCGGATCAATGTTCCGGAACCAACGAGCGATCATGAGATAACACAACTCCAACGGAGTCAGGCTCTCTTCGGTACCAACCAGTACATACAGCACACGGTCGCCCGCGCTCTTCAACTCTCTGAAAGCAGGAGCCGACGGAATCATTCCCGTCAGATCCCAAGCTTCGAGAATCCACTCTTTTTCCTCATCCGACAACCGGTTCCAAGCGCGCAGGCGCTTCGTCTCAAGGTCGAGTGATTGACCGGGCTGATGAGGGACTGAGGTTAAATCTATATTGTGAACAATTTCGGGCATCGTTCAATGATGAACGCGATATTCACCCACAACAAGCACAAATTGTTAAAGCGACCAACGCCTCCCCCCCGGATCGAGGAAGCTAGAGGGGGGGGCTGCGCTCTGGAGCCGAGTCATCCGATGACGACGAGCGCGACTAACGCAAATGCGACTCATGACCAAGTCACGCTAGTCACGCCCGGAGCAATAACCTAACTGCTACCATCTCGACCGTGACCACTTCAAATATCCAGTTCGCACTCGCCGCCGACATTGGCGGAACAAACATCCGGGCCGCCCTCATCGACTCCGAAGGTCGAATGACAGGCCGCGGATCGATCAACACAGAACCCGAAAGAGGAATCGAGGATGCCAGCGATCGTCTGGCCAAACTCCTCAAAGCCGCTCTCGCTACTGCACCAACCGGAGCTGAAATCGTCGGCGTAGGAGTTTCGACAGCAGGCCCAATTCGCCCCGCCACCGGAACCTATAATCACCCACCGAATTTACCCGGATGGCACGATAAAACGATGAAACCCCGGCTTGCTGACACGATGTCGCTACCTGTTTGGGTTGGGCACGACGCAACACTCGCAGCCCTCGCTGAAACACGATTCGGCGATCATGTCGGTGCAGAAAATCTTGTTTACGTAACCATCAGTACCGGCGTAGGTGGCGGAATTATCGCTAACAGCGAAATGGTAACCGGATCATCCGGAGGAGCCGGTGAAGTCGGCCACCTCTCAGTTAGAACCGGAGCCTACAAATGCAACGTCGGCTGCGACGGCTGCTTCGAGGGCAACGCTTCAGGACCCGCCATCGCCCGCACCGCCCGAGATCGCTGGACCGGAAAAGGCACACTTGCCGATCTTGCCGATGGCGACCCTCAAAACATCACTTCAAGAATGGTCTTCGATGCCGCCGACGATGGCGATCCAGTGGCAAAAAAAGTGGTCGATCTAACAATTGAAAACGTAGCTATTGGACTCGGATCGCTGCTCAACGTATTCAATCCCGAAGCCCTAGTAATTGGCGGCGGCGTGGTTCAAGGCCTACAACGACACTGGGATCGCCTTCAAGAGTCTGTCATCGACCACTCGCTACCCGGCTACGGCGGATCAATCCCGCTAACCGCAACCCGACTAGGCGACGACGTCAGCCTCCTAGGCGCAGCCCAACTAGCCTTCCGCCAAGCCCGCCGACAGTAATAGTTCGCACACGAACTCCAATCGGCGTAATCCAGTACTTGATTCAACATCACCAACTGCTAAGAAGTGCGTACCACCAACCTCTAAACCGATCAAGGAACTCACTCAAATATGAAAATCACCAACGTCCGAGCCTACGTGGTCGAACCCTTCACCTGGGAATGGGCTGGAATCACCAGACCACTTCGCTGGATGTTCCTGCGAATCGACACCGATGAAGGAATCACCGGCTGGGGCGAGGGAAGTTCGTTCCCACACCACGGTTCCGAAATGGTCGGACTGGGTGCACTTGCAGCCAAAGAATTGCTGATCGGCGAAGACCCTACAAACATTGAAGTTATCTGGCAAAAAATGTTCCGACGTCACACCTCCGTTGGCGCACGGGGCATCACCTCGGCCGTAGTAAGCGCTGTGGATATCTCACTCTGGGACATCATAGGAAAAGCTGCTGGAAAGCCCGTCTACGAACTGCTCGGCGGCAAAATGCGTGACGACGTAGACATGTATGCCAATGGTTGGTTCGACAATTGCGTGACTCCCGAGCAATACGCAAATGCTGCCCGAAACGTAGTCCTGCCCGCTGGGCACACCGCCCTAAAGTTCGATCCGTTCCCAGAACACGAAGATGGTTTTCTCTCTGGCGGACTAACCGAAGAAGGCACCGAAAAAGCCTCCAATATCGTCACCGCAGTTCGTGAAGTTGTCGGCCACAATCATGAAATATTGATCGACGCTCACGGTCGCTTTAACGTGCCTACAGCTGTTCGGCTCGGCAATCGATTATTCGAAGAATCCAACATCGGTTGGTTTGAAGAACCAGTACCCGCCGAAAGCAATGCAGCCTTAGAACTCGTTCGACCGCAGTTGAACGCACCAATCAGCGTTGGTGAACGATTATTCACCCGTTTCGACTTCGTAGAAATATTCGAAAAACGACTAACCGACTACGTCATGCCTGACATTTGTTTGGCCGGCGGCATCTCCGAAATGCGCAAGATCGCCAACATGGCCGAGGCATATCACCTGCCGTTTAGCCCACACAACGCCCAGGGAACTTTGCAGATCGTTTCTGGTGCGCAACTCTGCATGACGTTGCCGAACTTCTACCGACTTGAACACGCAATGACCCACATATCGGGCTATAACCGCTTCCTAACCGAACCGCTCAATTTCCACGACGGCAAACTGACGTTGTCCGACAAACCAGGACTCGGGGTAGAAATGGATGTCGACGAAATCGAACGATCATCCATAGAAATCAAGTGGCCGGAAAACCTAAACTGATCCTCCCCCTGATCGGGGGAGTTAGAGGGGGAGACCGCTACAAACGCACTGCGACTAACGCTAACGCCCTCTAAAATTTCTCTTCGTGATCCCACGGATCTTCCGGCGGCAAATCAATATCGAACGGATCCCCACGATCCAAACCCAACTCTTCCGCCTCGTCCGTGACACCCGTACCGAAATCATCAACCTCGCTCGGATCAGGTGCATTCGCCCAACCCTCAATCTCAGCAGGCTCATACCCCTCCGTATCAATACCCGGAAGCGTATCGGTCGCCCCAAACATCGAACGAGCCATGTCCTGAGTCACAACCTCATCGAGATCCTCTTCATCCTTCATCGTCTGCAAAGCCTGCTGTACAAGTTCCACAACACGCGGTTCAGTGCTAACCAACAACTGCTGAAGCTGTTCCCTCGCTGTCTCACCACCGATACGCTCAACAGCCGAAATAGCAGCCAATTGAACCGTCAAATCCTCATCATCAATCGCAGCCTGAAGCACACGTAAATGAGGCTCATCTCCAAGTTCCCCCATTGCCATTGTCGCCTCATAACGAATCGAAGCAACATCATGTTCAACATCAGGAATCACATGATCTATCCACTTTGGATCAGACGTTCGACCCATCGCAAAAAGACTGCTTTGTCGAGCGCCAATATCTCCTGAAGACCACGCAGTTTCGATATGAGCAGCAAGTCGATCATCAGTGAAAACCGACACCGCTTCCAGCACCTTCAACTTAACATCTTGAACTTCCCGCTCATCATCCAAAACGTTATATAAATTCTCTACCAACGAATCCTTGTATCTGGGGCCAAGTCTGCCGGTCTCGGCCAAAGCCGAGAGATAAGTCAGTGGAATCGCCGCACCCGCCCGGACTTCAACCACCGGATCGTTTTTCAACATGTTGAAAAGCGGATGAATCAGTGAGCGATCGTCGCTCTCCTCAAGTCCCTTCAACGAAGCAACCCTAACGGCGGAATCCAAGTGCTTCAAACCCTGCTTGTAGATAACCTCGAACTCGACGTCCGGTTGCTCTTCGCACAGTTCAACCATTCGCTCCACAATATCGAGAACTCGCTCGGGAGTCCATTCAAGCCACAGTTCACCGAACTCTTCAGCTTCGGGATTTGTCAGGCGTGACAGCTCAGGCAACGATGCGTAGTTAATCGGTGCATCGTCATCTTCGGGCAGTTTATTTAGAAATTCGTCGAGACCCATAGGTATTTCTAGCTTTACTCGTCTTTCGCAGCCACATCGACACCGAGGCACTTAAGCGCTGGCGATCGCATCGATCCGAATACCCATTCGGAAGAATCACCGACCTGTTCGATCTGAGAGAGCACGTTGTAAACATTGCCCGAGATCATCGTGTCCTTCACTCGACCAACAATTTCGCCGTTTTCAATCTTGTAGCCCAGTGAAACGTTCGCTCGAAAATCACCGCCAAGCTCGTTGCCCTGGCCAGCACCAAGAAGTTCCTCAACAAGCAAACCCTCTTTAATCGTGGAAATCATGTCCTCAAAATGAGTGTCGCCTGCGGAAATATCTATAACCGAAGAACTTGGCGAAGGGGTACTCGCCAAACTACGACCACCTGCACCCGTTGAATTCATTCCAAGTTGACCCGCCGTTTGCAGATCCAAAAGCGGACTTCCTGCGACGCCATTCTCGATAAGCCCAAGCTTGCGACTCGCAATACCTTCATCGTCAAAGGGTCGGCTACCGCTTGCGCCATTGATTAGCGGATTGTCGTAGATAGAAATTCGCTCGTCGACGATCTTCTCGCCCCAACGATCGCCAAGTGGCGACGAACCATTAGCAACGTTCTTACCACTAAATCCTGACAGCAACGGATTAAGCAATGTTGCTCCAACTCCACGTGGCGTGAAAACGACCGGCATATCGCCGGTACTCGACGTAGTAATCGCTGTTTCCTTCGACCACCTCAACGACCGACGCACGGTCTGCAGCAATCGATCAAGTTCAGCCTCGCCAAACAGATGACTCGACCCGTAACCGGCCCACACGTTTAACATATCGGTACCGCGAATCAATTGAGCGCCGAGCGAGCAGTAGTAGCTCGTCTGCTCGTACGTTTCGTCGATGCCAGCCGAGTTCATTATCCGACCTCGACCCGTCGACCAGCCAATTCGGGCGTCACACAGTAGCTCAGGCCATTCGTCCATCAACCTCGCAATCAAGCTCTCGCCCGTGTCAATCATCGACTGTTGTGAAACCTGAGGAACCGCCGGATCGACAATGTCGACACTCGGGTACTCAGAAGTCGCAGGGAAGCTAAATGAAGCCTCCGATCCAAAAGGTGCAAGAGTTGACGCTCTATCAACAAGCTCGCTCTCACGAGCAGCGTCGGTAGTCGAAGTAAAGCCGATTCTGCCGTTATCGATCACCCGCAACGCAACACCCGAAGTGTCACGGCGCATGATTTCCTTCAGTTTGCCCGACTCAAATGAAACTGGATGGCTTTCCATTTCAATCCGGTAAACCTCGGCCTCATCGAACTTGTCTGCTGCTGCGTTTAATAGCGATTCGCTCAAATTATTTTCTCTTGGGATAAGTAATTACAAATTGTCGACAAAACGCATTTACGCCCCTGAAATGAGGCATTTTTGGATACGAATGTGCGGACTACCGTTCGAAACGGGAAGAGGAGACTGTCCACCCTTGCCGCAACCACCACCTTGGTTCATATCGAGATCGTCCCCAACACCATCAAGATTCTCTAGAGTTTCGAACAGGTTGCCGGTGAGCATTACTGGTCGAACCGCCTCTTGAATCTCACCATTGCGGATCATGTACGCCTCGCCCGACGAGAAAGTGAACATCTCGTGCTGCGTCATCCCGCCGTACCAATTGCGCACATAAACACCATCATCAACGCCCGCAAGCAAATCAGCCAGAGTTGCCTCACCAGGTTCGATGATCGTGTTTGTCATCCGAACGATCGGAGGGAAGTTGTAACCAATGGCACGAGCATTACCCGTTGGTTTTTCACCAAGCTTGGCCGCAGTCTCTCGAGAATGCAATCGACCAACCAGTTCACCCTCTCTAACAAGTGCTGTACGAGTCGCAGGCGTGCCTTCATCGTCGTACTTGAAACTGCCACGAAGTGCAGGAATATCAGCGCCGTCTGTGAAGTTCAGGTGCTTACCACCAAACTTCCGACCCATATACATTATTTCTTTGAGCTTCTCGTTCTCGTAAACGTTGTCACCCTCAGAAAGATGACCGAACGCCTCGTGAACAAACACTCCAGCAAGAACGGGATCGAGAACGACAGTTCGTTCACCACCTTCAAGTGACTTCGCATCCAATAGAGCAACCGCTCTCTTAGCAGCGTCAATCACCTTATCGTCGAGATCACGAATCAATCCGTAATCGCCCTGTGAACCAAGACTGAATCCCGCCTGTTGCACATCACCACCACTTCGAGCCTGTGCTGAAATCCTCGATATGACATGAATCTGCTGCTGCTCGATGTACGATCCATCCGAGCTACCGAAGAATGTCTTACGAGACGTATCACCGTAGATGATATCGGCGCTGTTAATCCCGTCGACCGACCACACCAAGTCGTTGTAGTGGTCCATTTGCCGTTTCTTCTCATCGAGAGAAATTTCAGTAGGGTCCTCAACGATGTACGCCGGAACAACATCAACGTGCGGCTCGACCTCTCCAAGCTCGGTCTTCGTTCTGCCAACAGCCTTCGACTGCGCAACTGCGTCGGCAACCTTCTTGCTCAGCTCATCCAAACTGTTGAAGCTGGCAAAACCCCAGCCGCCTTTGTAGACAGCCCTAACATTTCCGCCAAGACCACTTGTCTGAGCAATAGTATCGAGTGATTTACCTCGGTAAGTCAGGCGAGAGTTGTCTGTCTCTTCGATTCGTATTTCGCAGTAATCGGCACCATGGCCGTTCAGAGCGTTCTCAATAATGTCGCGGTATTTCACGAATTCGCCGAGCCTCTTCAAATGGTGGTTGATCGAACTGCAAATGCTAAACGCAACTGGCGTTATCAGGGGAATTAGGTTTCAGAACGACAATAATAACAATCGAACTCGCAAAGTCGTACCTCCTCACAGCGTTCGCAATTACATTCCCACCCGTTCGCAGAGATAATCGTTAGTGATGTCGAATAAATCACGCCAACATGCCGAATATCAGTCAGCCGTTTCGAAGCTATTGTCGCTCGCCGACTTCGAGAGAAAATCTCGCGCCAACGACCCGCCCGATTTCCATCTCCAACGTATCGAACGCCTGCTTTCGTATTTGGATAACCCACACCACGGTCAAAAATACGTCCACGTCGCTGGAAGCAAAGGCAAAGGCAGCACATCGGCGATGATCGCATGGGCGCTCGCCGCCAACGGATACAAAACCGGACTTTTCACATCACCTTCAATTCACAGAATCACCGAACGAATCCGAGTGAATGGTGAACCGATCTCTGAATCCGACTTTGCCGACCTTGTAAACGACCTATGGCAAGCCGTAGAAAAAGTTACAGCCGATGGCGATATCGGGATCGTTTCGGTATTTGAACTAGAAACAGCTATGGCATTTTGCCACTTTTCCAACTCAAACGCCTGTATCAGCGTGATCGAAGTCGGACTCGGTGGACGCCTCGATTCCACCAACATCATTACGCCCTTAGTTTCCGTAATCACCCCAATCAGTCTCGATCATGTGGCTGTGCTCGGCGACACCATCGAACTGATTGCCGGTGAAAAAGCCGGAATCATAAAACAAGGCGTTCCAGTCGTAACGGCTCCTCAACACACCGATGCTCAAAGAGTTATCAGCGCTAAAGCCTCTGAGCAACGATCGAATTTAATCGAATCGAAAACCGCTGTCACGATCGCTAAAAAAGAACATCTCGGCCTCGAAGGCGTAAAGCTTGAACTCAACATGCATAACTCAACGTTCACGCTTCATCTGAAACTTCTGGGCGCTCACCAAATCGACAACGCAACCACCGCCATAACCGCAATATCTGAACTACAATCTACCGGCATCAAAATCGATCCCGCTAAAACCAGCCACGGAATCGAAAAGGTCCAGTGGCCAGCCCGAAACCAACTTGTCGCCACCGAGCCCACACCAATTTTCGTCGATGGCGCTCACAACGTCGATTCAGCACGCGCATTACGAAAATCCGTAGAAACGCTGTTCCCACACAGTAAAAAAATATTCGTCATCCTCGGCGCTGTCCGCGGACACGACCCGACGGCAGTTGCCAGAGAATTACAACGTTTCAACCCAATTTTCATCACTACCGAGTCGAGACACCCTAAATCTCTGACCAATTTGGAACTATCGAAATCATTGAATGAGAGTAAAATTGCCGTGCACACATCCGCATCAAATACACCAGATGCGTTGGGTGTGGCAAAAAATCTTGCAAACGAAAACGACCTAATTCTCGGAACCGGATCGCTGTTTATCGCTGCGGAAATCGTTGAGATCGAACACAATATCGAGCCTGAGCTCTATCTAGACATCAAACTTCCTCCGAAACATTAAAACAAAGTTCTGACACGAATATATGACCAGCAATAGCAAAACAAGAGTAGTAGTAACCGGCATGGGTGCAATAACGTGCCTAGGTAACTCTGTCGAACAGTTTTGGACCGGCGTCAAAAACGGTCAATCTGGAATTCGTGAAATCAGCCTAGTAAGCCCTGATGGATTCCCCTGCAGTGTTTCGGGAGAGATTCAGGATTTCGACCCCACCGAACACATGGATCGCAAAGAAGCCCGCCGCATGGCACGATTTTCTCAGTTCGCAATTGTTGCGGCCGATCAAGCTGTCGAAGACTCTGGCTTAGATTTCGAACTAGAAGATCTCGACCGCGTCGGAGTGCTAATTGGCAGTGGTTCGGGCGGACTTCCCGAGACCGACCAGCAATCAGAAATCCGCGTAAAGCGCGGTGTCGGGCGCATGAGCCCTTACTACATACCAATGATGCTGGTGAACATGGCATCCGCGAACATTTCGCACCGATTCAATCTCACTGGCTATACAAACACATGTGTCACAGCTTGTGCAGCCAGCACACAAGCAATCGGCGAAGCAGCCGAGGTAATCCGCCGCGGCGATGCAGACATTATCGTCACCGGAGGCACCGAAGCTGGAATCTGTGAAATAGGCATGGGTGGATTCAGTACCATGCGAGCTCTTTCAACTTGGTCTGGTGACCCCTCACAGGCAAGCCGACCGTTCGACAAAGGTCGAGACGGATTCGCTCCATCGGAAGGCAGCGGAATTCTCATCCTTGAAAGCCTTGAACACGCACAGGCACGGGGCGCATCAATCTACGCCGAAATCGGAGGCTGGGGCGTATCGTCCGATGCCTACCACCTCGTACAACCTCATCCTGAAGGATCAGGCGCCGCCAAAGCCATGAACCGAGCGCTAACTAACGCTGGGGTGACGATCAACGATGTCAACTACATCAACGCACACGGCACATCGACTCCAATAAACGATGCCTCGGAAACAAAAGCAATCAAAGCAGTTTTTGGCGAACACGCCTACAACGTGCCGATCAGCTCGACTAAATCGATGGTTGGTCACTCGCTTGGCGCTTCGGGAGCACTCGAAGCCATAGTTTGCATCAACAGCATCAACGATGGCGTTCTGCACCCAACGATCAACCAAGATGAGCCCGATCCTGACTGTGATCTCGACTACATTCCAAATGTATCCCGAGAACTAGAGGTCAACGTCACTCTCTCGAACAGCTTTGGATTCGGCGGTCAAAACGCCTGCCTCGTAATCAAGAAGTTCGCGTAAAACCGTCAGTTTACCCAGCAACAACACCGGCTCCGTTGGCATTGTTTTTTCTGAATTAGATTCAGAATCACGCCCATAAGCAAGCACCCAAACCTTCTACCACATGGCTATTAGGTTCAGTGAATCATTCCCGCCCGGCCTAAACCGGAAATACGATCACTTTGGAATCGCCCCTAGTGTGAACAGTCACTCGGCTGCCAACGTCGATCCCGTCCGCAGCCCGTCGACGAACCCTGAGCAACGTCCCTGAATCTAGCCTAATGCTGTACTCAGTGAACTCACCCTCGAACTCCGTCATTTCGATAGTCGCAGTCCGCTGATCGTCTTCATCCGCAAGCTCGATCTTTAGCTCCGACGCCCGCATCAGTGCTAATGTTTGCTGGCCATCAGCCATATGAATATCCGTCGTCAACCGAGTCGGAAATACACCTGCTTCGGTCACAATAACGCCACCACGGAATACGCCAGGAATCAGCTCGCAAGGCCCTATCAATTTCGCCACCGCTGCCGAAACAGGGCTTTGATAAACCTCTTCTGGAGTACCGATTTGTTCGATGCTGTTGCCACCCATCACCGCAATCCGATCCGATGTCGCCAACGCCTCTTCACGATCGTGCGTAACGAGCAAAGTAGTAGCACCGGTCTCTTGCACAATCCTCTTAATATCTCGACGAAGTGCAGCACGCAGCTGTCTATCAAGATTGCTAAATGGCTCATCTAACAGCAATGCCACTGGATTAGGAGCCAGTGCCCTCGCTATTGCCACTCGCTGTTGCTGACCACCAGAAAGCTCATGCACGTAGCGAGACTCGTACCCGCTCATTCCAACCATCTTCAACACAGGCGCAATTCGTTCTCGTCGCTCTTCCGCGGGAAGCCCCTTCAGTCCAAACTCAACATTCTTAGCTACGGTCAAATGCGGGAACAACGCGTAGTCCTGAAAAACCAGACCGATCCGACGTTGATCTGGCGGCATATGTACGAATGAAGAGCCAACCAGTTGACCACCAACACGAACATAGCCAGATGAAACCTTCTCGAATCCAGCAACCACTCTCAAAGCTGTTGTCTTACCAGCACCACTACGCCCCAAAATGCTCACAAATTCGCCTGGCTTCACAAGCAAGTTGAAATCGCTTATCACCGGAGAATCGGATCCCGGGTAGCCGCATTCAACGCCCTGAAGCTCAATCACACCGGCCTCATTTGAAACAGCACCTAATGCAGCGACGGATGACGCCACTCCTGGTTGAATCGATATATCAACAGGCCTTTTACTCCAAGGCATCTTCATCAAGTTACCTCAACAGTTTCTGACGGTGGTTCCATCTCGGGTTCGGCAATTCGATCCGACTGATCAGATCCGTCATTGTGACCCCTTAACGTCAAATATGCCGTCGGCACCCCAGCAACCAAAACAAGTAACAGAGCAGCAGCAGCGGTCTTGGCGAAAAACGCCTCGGATGCTGCCGACCATATAGAAGAAGAAAGCGTGCGATAGCCGATCGGAGAAAGAATCAAAGTCGCCGGAAGCTCTTTCATCGTAAGGAGGAACACCATCGCTCCTCCAGCCAGTGCGCCCGGCATCACCAATGGCACAGTGACCGAGAAGATCACCTTCCATTGAGATCGCCCCAAACTCTGAGCAGCTTCTTCAACTCGTGGATTCACTTGTAGTAACGAACTCCGCAACGCTCCAACACTCGCCGGCAAAAACAGCACGACAAAGGCAAATATCAACAACCATATCGACTGGTACAAAGGCCGTGCCACGTTGATCCCGAAGAACACCAGAGACAGTGCAACCACTACACCCGGTAATCCAAATCCAATATAGATCGCTCGTTCAAAGAATCGACTAAGCCGACTTTGAAATCGAACTACAAGTATTGCAATTGGCAACGCCGCCAGCACAGTCGCTACTGAAGCCAAAAGAGATATATACAACGAATTTCGTGCTGGAACGAGCAAAGGTAACAACTCTTGGTCGTTCAACAACCCTCGAACCAGCCACTGAATCAATACGGCAACCGGAATGACTAATCCAATCAAAACCGGAACTCCGACTGCCGACGCTCCTACCCATCGCCAGGAACCAAGATCAACTCGTCGAGAAACCCTCACTGCGCCTACAGTGCTTCGGTGATAAGCCCCACGTCCACGAGTAAATCCTTCACCAAGCAATAGCAACACTGCGATAGCAACAAGAATCAATGAGAGAACAGCTGCAAGAGTGCGATCGATGGATGACTCATATTGAATCATGATCGTCGAAGTGAATGTCTGATATCTGAGAAGTGCCACACCGCCGAAATCGCTCAATGTGTACAACGCGACTAATAACGAGCCACTAGCAACCGCAGGTCGTAACATTGGCAACGTCACAACTCTAAATGTGTGAACGGGACCGTATCCCATCGCCCTTGCAGCTTCCTCCAGAGCGGGGTCCATTCGGCGTAAAGCGCCTCGAACTGTCAAAAGCACATACGGATACGTCATCAACACAAGAACGAGAGTTGCACCACCCAACCCGTAAATCTCAGGCAACCGCTCAACCCCAAGCCCTGAAAGCCAGCCCTGCAACACTCCTTTCGGTGAGTACATCTCTATGACAGTGGTAGCCATCACAAAACTCGGCATCACCAACGGCAATACCGAAGCCACCGAAAGCACCCTCCGAAGAGGAATGTTCGATCTCACGGTCAACCATGCGAGCGGAACAGCGACAGCCACTGAAATAACCGTGACGAAAGCAATCAGTAAAAAGGTTCTACCGAATACAGCAGCCGTACTCGGGCGCCATACAATATCGATCCAGTCCGATCCTGCATTAATCGATCTAGCGAACAAATACACAACAGGAATTAACGCCGCAACCGCGACAATAGCCGCCGACGCTAAAAGAAACGCAGGCGGCCGTTTTCCATCCGTGGATTTCCATCCAGTTGAAATATAACCAGAAATCGTCACGCAGACACCATCAGGATTTCAAAAGATGATGTCTGCGAAACGGATTCCAACGTGTTTAAACTACACAATCGGATCAACATGTTGGGAGCATCTCTTATATGCTCCAGCCCATCCTTACGGTAGAGCGCCTACCTCCCGAAGCAGATCTTGTGTTCCTGCAAGGTCGATCAGATCACCAAGATCGATCGAAGGGTGAGTCAAGTCTTCGAGTACAGGAAGTAAGTTGTTTGGCTTAGCATTCTCGTTGAGCGGGAATTCGTAAGTCTGCGAAGCAAAATACTGCTGACCTGTTGCGCTGAGCAAGAACCTAACAAAACGCAGAGCAAGATCTTTGTTGTCAGATTCTTCAAGTATTCCAACACCAGCCACTAAAACTACTGATCCCGGGTCATCAGCCGGCGTGTAGTAATTTCGAGCCGCAAAGGACTCACCCTCTGCAGCAATGAAGCGGTGTAGATAGTAATGGTTCACGAATCCAACTTCGATCTCACCTGCGCCAGCAGCAGCAACCGTTGGAGTATTTTTTGCGTAAATCTTAGGCTCGTTAGCGACTATGCCCTCGAGCCAAGTCTTAGTTCGTTCCTCACCCCATTCCTGCCGCATAGCGGTAATCATGGCGTGAAGTGATCCGTTAGTAGGAGGCCAACCGATTCGACCCTTCCACTCTGGTTTTGCAAAATCTTCGATTGAATCAGGAAGGTCGGCCTCATTAAGCATATCGGTGTTGTACACAATCACTCGTGCACGTCCTGATGTACCGACCCACTTGTCTTCAGGATCGTGAGCCCAAATTGGAACTGAACCCAGAATATCTTGTGGCAACACAGAGATAAGCGAATCTACAGCACCAAGGCCACCCGGGTCCTGAGCGAAAAACACGTCTGCAGGGGTGTTGCTACCTTCTTCAAGAAGGGTAGCAGCGAGCGGACCAGTTTTACCGTACTTGATCTCTACCTTCTCACCAGTGATTTCTTCAAAATCTGCGATCAGTGGAGCGATCAATGATTCACTTCGTCCTGAGTAAATAATGAGTGGTTTAGCTTCTGGTGAATCGCTTATTTCAACAGCGACTTCTTTTTCAACTACTACTGTTTCTACAACAGCAGTAGTTTCTGCCGAGCATGCCATAACGATAACTGTCAGGATTGAAAACAGCGCGAAACTAGCAACCACGCGCCATAATTTAGCCCCACTCTTGTACATTTTTAAAGTTCCTCTTACCAAGCTATTTTAGGATTAACGTATGCGATTTCGTCACTTCGCTCATACGTCCTAAATCATTCGTATACCGAAATCCTTACCTAAACAATACACAATTAATCCGGTCACGCAAATAGATTTTTACAAAAGTTATGATGCAATTTTTTTATAGTCACTTCATCCCTAAAAATTTTGCGACTCATCGGCGGCACTTATG
>JAPKFF010000122.1:0-5009 GCA_028821715.1 Dehalococcoidia bacterium | reverse complement strand
ACTGTGTATGTACGATTCGACCCACTAGTATCGACATGACCGTGCTCCACGGACATCCCTGAGAACTTAATTTTAGGGTCTTCAAGAATCAAGCCATATGGCATGGATGGGAACAATCGGAAAGTTTTCATACCGCCGTCAATAATGAGTCGGTCTGCCGTCGGCACGCTGACCACGGTAGTAACAACGCGAAGCGGACATCGTTCTGCTGAAAGGCCGTCGTTGCCGCTGGATCCTTGAATGCGACTCAAACCCTCGTATACGTAGGAGCCACTACGGTGTTCGGTGAATCCTAGCTCTTTAGATTCCCACTCCTCACCAGTACCGCCGCCGCTGATGATGTCCAGAGGAAAATTTGCCTTTTTAAAACGTTCAATAACGTCTTCAATAACGGGCTTTGACGCCACCCTGCTTGGGTACGTCATTAGTCCACGTAATTGCAGTCCAGGAAGCTTCTGCACTTGCTTGGCAAGCTCCTCGGCTGCTGCTGGTGATTGAACTCCCGTACGTTTTCCGCCTGTGTCAATCTCAACAAGAACCCCGATTGTAACTCCGTCCAATTCTGCCTGTTCTGAAATCCCCGACGCAACAGTCAACGAATCTACCGTAACAATCATGCGTCGATATCGAGCCAGTTCGGTGAGCCGCCTGACTTTCTGTCTACCAACGATGTTGTACGTCATAAGAATGTCATCGAGGCCAGACCGGGCCATATTTTCGGCATCACCAAGTTTTTGGCAGACGATGCCTTTTGAACCAGCAGCGACCTGCATCTTCGCAATTTCCGAATTCTTGTGACTTTTCGTATGCCCGCGCAGTGTGATTCCTAGCTTACGACAGAGGGCTGCCATATCCTCTATATTCTTCTCGAGCACATCTAGGTCAATCACTACCGCCGGTGTATCCAATTCATAAATATGCAAAGTGCGGTCTCTCATTCAGTTTGATATCAGATTCCTGAAATAACGTATAGTTTCCTGATTCTTAGCCATCCTCAGAGTCAGAGACTCTGAGGATGGCCACATACTGTCTTCTAACTCAACCAAGCTGTGTATGTTTCATCCAAGTCGTTCTGCGCGTCAGTTGGGCAAAAATTCTTCGAAGTATCTTTTCCAGTTGCGCCACATGATGTTTTCGATATCAGCAGTGTTCCATCCACGTTCTCCGAGCACTTGAGCCATGTTCTGGTAATCAGCGATAGTATCGACGTCGTGTGGTGCTCCAATAGCTCCACCTTGTCCATCTGTATCGCCGCCTATTGAAGCGTGTAATGTGTTACCCGCAAGATCACATACGTGTTCGATATGGTCGGCGACATCTTCAAGAGTTACGTCCTCAGGTTTGAACAGATCAGCTCGTGATTGTGGTGTTCTCCCACTCCAGTCTTTTTCTACGGTTCTAGTGAGCATCCATGTATCCATCGAAGCTCCGATGACTGCGCCTCGTTCGATGGCACGTTTCAGTAATTCATCGGTCATTTGGCGTTCACCTGGTACGATCGCTCTGCAATTTTGGTGGCTCGCAAGGATGGGTCCTTTGAAGATGTCGAGTGCTTGACGGACGGTTTCATCTGCGGTGTGAGTGATGTCTAGGATCATCCCGCAGGCATCCATTTCTCTAAGTAATTCCGGGCCGTGTTCAAATAACCCGCCTTCGGTGCCCGTGCCGGTGCCGTGTCCGTATCGGCTGGGTCCATAGTGTCCTAGGCTGATAACTCTGAGGCCATCGGCATACCACTCATGGACTTGCTTTGGCCACAGAATAGGATCGGCACCCTCCATGCCGAGGAAGAAGCCTACTGGTAGGTCATCGTGAATCACAGCGTTTTCCCATTGCTGTATATGTTTTGTGACATCGGAGGAGGTTCGGAGTATTCGCGCTTCACCTTTTGTTTCGAGTATGCGGTAGTAGGCCATCTGCCCTTGTCCAAGCGCATAAGACAATTCATCACTACGGGGGCCACCGGGCATAGGTGCACCGGTACGGTGTTGGTCGACTACTACTTTGACGAGGGCAGCGGCTACTCCACCTCGTCGCATTTCGGGTAGTGAAGACATGGTTTCTGAATCATCTCGGTTGGATAGCGAACCGGAGAGTTGTGGTCCAGTTCTCACTTGATCGAGTGGAAGCGTCAGATCACGGTTCATTTTTACTGCGAGTGCCATTGGGTAATCGCCGTCGATTACGAGCATTTGAAGGTTCCTTGTCATTCAGGTTATCCGCGCATGGGTTCTATAAGAAACCAGTGTCACGGGAGAATAGCATCATTTCTCATTTGCCGAGGAGATCTGTCCTATCCTGTCCGCACTGATTGTCAGTATCGGTGGTGGGCATGTTCCAGCGGACGTTCGAAGGAAGATCTTCACCGAAAGATGGTCGACTTAATGACCGAATTGTCGGCTTAAATACAGGGATCGATCATGTATTTAGGTCGGCTGAAATTTGCTGTGAGCCCTGAGTTCTGACAGAACCGTTGATTCCCACTCAGGGTTGGACGCAAACAGGCCTCATCCTTGTAAATGAGGTCTGCTGCTTTGTGTTCTTGGTGGAGACGGGGGAGAGTTGAACTCGTCGGTGAACACAGAGTGACGATGCCGCAGGGGCACAGCCCTGATCACCACTGAGTTATGTCTTGATCATTCCCGCGCTTTTGGCGTTGATCATGGATTTACTTTGTGGCAGGCGATTCGCCGGCCGTCAGAAAATGTTTGAGGCAAGGGAACCTCGGAAAAACATCGATTCTCTGCGACCGGACACCTCGTGTTGAACACGCAACCTTTTGGCGGGTTCAGTGGGCTTGGTATGTCACCTTGGAGAACAACTCGATCTCGTTTCCGCTCGACGATTGGGTCAGGGATCGGAACCGCTGAAAGCAAGGCCTGTGTATACGGATGTTGAGGGTTACGGTAAACAGCGTCAGCATTTCCTTGTTCCATAACTTTGCCAAGATACATGACTGCAACACTGTCGCTGACGTGCCTGACGACCGCGAGGTCGTGAGCAATAAACAGATATGTGAGGTTCTTTTCCTCTTTGAGCCGATCGAACAGGCTGATGATCTGTGCCTGAATTGAAACGTCTAACGCAGAGACCGGCTCGTCACAAATCAACAGGCTTGGCCCGGATGCCAGAGCGCGGGCGATTCCAATTCTTTGACGTTGCCCCCCGGAGAATTCATGAGGGTACCGGGTCGCCATTGACCGACTCAGCCCGACCGTGTCGAACAGTTCCATCACCCGATCCGTGATTTTCGATCGGTCATCAAAAATTTTGTGGACCAGTATCGGTTCGGCGACGATGTTGCCAACGGTCATTCTCGGGTTCAGAGAGCCGTACGGGTCCTGGAATACCATGCCGATCTTCTGGCGCAGTTGGCGCATCTCGCGCCCTTTCAAGTCCAGTACTTCCTGTCCCTCGAATCGAACGTTGCCATCAGCCGTGTCATTGAGTCTCAGGATGGCTCTTCCGAGAGTCGTCTTGCCCGATCCAGATTCGCCGACAAGTCCAAGAGTTTCACCGCGTTTAATCTGAATATCTACGCCGTCAACTGCCTTTACTACACCAATCGTGCGCTGAATAATCAGGCCACGCTTCACCGGGAAGTGAACTTTAATATCACGCGTTTCAAGTATCGGAGTCGACTCCGAATTGGTCGTATGTTGCCCGGACGATACTGCTGTCGTGCTCAAGTAGGAATGTTCCTCAAATTATTAGACACCGAGCGCAACCGTTTTATGCTCGAAGCACGCTACTTGCCTGCTTGGCTCAGATTCTTCCAGCATTGGCTGTTCAACGCGGCATTTGTCTACGGCCCATTGACACCTCGGGTTGAACGCACAGCCCTCTGGTAAATCTGTGAGATCTGGGATTTCACCAGCAATGGGTATTAGCGGTGCTCCTTTTTCGGAATCAAGCCGTGGAACCGACTGAAGCAATCCAACGGTGTACGGGTGATGAGGCTCACGGTACAGATCTGTAGCCTCGCTCACCTCTCGAAGTTTTCCTGCATACATCACGGCTACCCGGTCTGCGTATCTGGCTACGATCCCGAGGTTGTGTGTGATGACGAGCAGAGAGGCTCCAGATTTCTCGGTTACATCCTGCATCAGATCAAGTATCTGCGCCTGAATGGTCACATCGAGAGCGGTGGTCGCTTCATCGGCTATCAACAGCCGAGGACTGCACGCCATCGCCATAGCGATCATTATTCGCTGTCGCTGGCCTCCACTTAGTTCGTGCGGGTACTGCTTCAAGCGGGTTTTAGAATCCGGAATGCCGACCATATCGACAAGTTCCTGAGCTCGATCTCTTGCGGCATCGCTGGGCATGTTCTGGTGAATTTTCAGCGGTTCGACGAGTTGAGACTCAATAGTTAGAACCGGATTCAAAGAACTCATCGGCTCCTGAAAAATCATTCCGATTCTGGAACCCCGTATTTCACGCATCTCTCTCGACGATAATCCGAGTAGATCGACACCTTCGAACTCAATTGAGCCAGAAACAATTTCTCCGGGTGGGTTCGGGATCAATCCCATAATTGAAAGCGCTGTGACGCTTTTACCACAACCGCTTTCACCCACGAGCGCGAATATTTCACCAGATTTAACTTCGAATGAAACGTCGTCTACTGCTTTTACGACCCCGCCTTCTGTACGAAATTGGGTGCGCAAGTTTTTTACTTTTAGGAGAGCTTCTGTCATCGGATACTACGAGACGAGTTGGCCTGCTTACTGCTGAGCCGTCGTCTTTAGTCGCCCCCTTAGTTTCGGATCAAGATGGTCTCGGACAGAATCACCGATCAAGACGACGGCCAATACTGTAATCATCAAGAACAGACCAGGGAAGAAGGAAATATGGAAACCGACCTGAATGTACCCCTGCCCAGTTGCAATTATGTTGCCCCAACTGGGCACGTATTCTGGTACGCCTGCACCGAGGAAACTCAAGCTGGCTTCAGCGAGAATTGCGGAGGCGAGAGTAAACGTTGCCTGGACGATTATTATGCTGGT
>JAPKFF010000121.1:0-5114 GCA_028821715.1 Dehalococcoidia bacterium | reverse complement strand
ACCGCTTTATGCCCAAACTCGTCGGTGGAACCGTAAGCGAAGCCAGACTTTAGGCAATCGCCGGCCAGCCAGGTCGTAAATCCCTCTGCATTGTGATCGCGACCGGTGCCGTTATTTTGAGCGTATGGCGCGCGGCCGAATTCGCCGCTGAACCAGACGATTGTGTCCTCCAACAGTCCCCGCTGTTTCAAGTCCTGCAGCAAACCTGCGATCGGCTTGTCGACCGCCTTTGCCTGCGGTGCGTGTTGGGGCAATTTCGAATGCTGATCCCAATTGGAAGCCCCACCCGCGGCACCAGAGGTGACCTGAACAAAGCGAACTCCATTTTCACATAGTCGCCGCGCCATCAGGCACTGTCGACCGAAATTATCAGTTGTGTCTTCACCGATACCATACATGGCCATCGTTTCCTGAGTCTCTTGGCCTAATTCGAGCACACCGGGTGCATTGTTCTGCATCCGCCATGCCAACTCGTACGAGCTGATGAGCGCTTCTAATTCAGAGTCTTGATTCGTGTTCTTCAATTGCTCTGCGTTGAGACGCTGCAGGAACTGCAGTTGTCGTCGTTGCTCGTTCCTGGACAAGTCGGTGTTGGCCAAGTTCTGAATTGTCGCGTTGGCGTCAAACTTCCCAGCCTTACCAATGGCTGTACCTTGATGTGCAGCGGGAAGAAAAGCGCTGCCGTAATTACGAGCCCCGCCAGAACTGGATATCGGGCCTAGAGAAATGAATCCGGGCAAGTTTTCATTCTCAGACCCGAGGCCATAGTTGACCCATGATCCTATTGATGGTCGTATAAAACTGGTCGAACCACAATGCAGAAACAGCGTGGCCGGTCCGTGGGCGACCCCCTCGGTATGCATCGAGTGAATGAAGGTGAGGTCGTCTGAATGCGCCGCCGTTTCACGAAACAGATCAGAAGTCAGACGTCCCGACTCTCCATATCGTTTGAACTTCCACATGGGTTTCATGACACGCTCAGAAGTACCACGTTTCCCCGTGTTCGCAATCGTGCGGGCGTCGTCGAACGGCATTTTCTTGCCGTCATTCTCGTATAACGCCGGTTTATAATCGTACGTGTCGACGTGACTTGGACCGCCCTGCATAAACAGGAAAATGATCCGCTTCGCTCTGGGGCGAAGGTGCGGTGATTTAGCTGCAAGCGGATTCGCCGCTTGAACCGAGTCAGCACATAATCCGGCCAAAGCCAGGCTGCCAAAACCGCAGGCAGCCTGCTGTAGGGCCGCTCGTCGTGTCGTGTAATTATTAACGGGACTCATAAAATAACACCTGTTTAGCGGATGTAACGGAATTCGATGGTCAAGAACATTGATTGTACCATTTGTGTCCAAGCGCCGATCTCGTGATTTTCAGTCGTGTCGGTGACCGACTTAAGAAACTGTTGGCTCAGCGCCACTTCTGTCTCCGTCGCGTGCCGTCCGAGGATTTGCAGATAGGCGTGATCAACGCGCTTCGCTACTGAGACGTGCGATTCGCTCAGCAATCGTTCCGCGGTGAGACGAGCCTGCGTGCGAACGAACACATTATTCATCATGTACAGTGCTTGCGGAGCCACTGTACTGACGTCGCGGCGGCCGGTCACCAAACTTGGATTGGCAAAATCGAACACTTCAAACAGTTCGGGTAAACTGCTCCGAAAAACGGGTACATAAACACTGCGTCGTGGCTCCTGAAACCGAAAGCCAACGTCCGTGGTAAGATTCGCCGGAAAAGTGGCCCCTCCCATCTCAAATTCCAACGTGCCGCCGACGGATAACATCGTGTCACGCAGCGACTCAGCATCTAGGCGGCGACGATTCATGTGTGCTAACAGCCGATTCTCTGGGTCTTTTTGCTGCTCGCCTCGTGAGGACGAAAGACGGTAAGTTCTGGAAAGCACAATAGCGCGAGTCAGGTTCTTCACGGACCAACCTTGCTGGACGAATTGCGCAGCTAGATGATCGAGTAGTTCGGGATGCGACGGCGATTCACCCGTTGTGCCAAAGTTGTCAACTGTGCGAACCAGTCCTGCGCCGATCAGCCAGTGCCACACGCGGTTCGCCATCACCCGTGATGTTAACGGATTGTTGGTATCTACGATCCAGTGGGCTAGTTCTAGACGACCGCTACTGCTGGTGGGCATCTCAGGCGCCGGCCCGTAGTTTGCGACCTGGAGGACACCGCGTGGAGCGATCGCACCCAGATGATCGATGCTTCCGCGAATATGAATCTTCAAATCCGTTGGCTTCTTTTTTTCAACAGCTGAATTAACCATCTCGCGGACGGGTTTATCTTTCTGGAGTGCAGAAAGCTCCGCCGTCAGTTTTGCAATACTCGTCTTGAGGACCTGTCGTTCGGCGGGCGAAAGTTTCTTTACTGCTTGAGATATTCGGGGGGTTGTCAGTTTGATATCGTTCGCGACTGGCAGAAACTGCACGGCATCGGCAACGACTGCACCACCGCCGTCCTTCACGGAAATCTCAACCGCATCCCATTGGCCAGATGGAAATTCAAAAAAACCAAGGGATTGAAAATAGCGATCCGACCTGTCCTTATTAAACGAACCCGGGGCCTTTCGCTGGTCGATGCGAAAGGATTCGTTTCCGTTCTTATGGAGGACGGTCACGAGAGCTTTGGGGGCACGATTTGCGTGCTGAGCAACTGTAATGCGTACCTCGTACCTACCTTCAGCAGGAAAATCAGCGGGATAAATGACTTTACTGCCTTGCGTGCCGGAGAAGAGGTACTCAGAACCTACGTGATTTGTAACACCGCTGGATTTAGACCACCGGCCCGTTACTTTAGCTTCTGGGTTGTCGACAACTATCCCCGATAAGTCTTTCGCTTGCAAAGGAGGTAGGTCGTTTTCTTTTAGCTTCAGCGCTTTAATTTCGTTTTGCAGTTTGCCAACGGACAAATTGTAAATTTCCGATGCTCGCTTCGCCTCTTGCGTAATTGGCAGGGGAATTTCCATGCTCGTGGAAACATTCGAGTGCTTCAGCCCCTGAACATTTTTGAGAATCCCTGCCATCGCGTAGTAATCGCTGGTAGGGATGGGGTCGAATTTATGGTCGTGGCAACGCGCGCAAGTGATCGTTTGTGCCAACAGAGCTTTTCCTATCACATCAAGTTGTTCATCGACCACATCCATGTCGAGTTGGCTCTTGTTTTGGTTCTCAAGCAGCGCGTCCCCCATCACTAAGAACGTGGTGGCAATCAGATTTTGCCGCTGTGCATCGACTGACGATGCCTCTAGCAAATCACCTGCGAGTTGCTGTGTTAGGAACTGATCGAACGGTTGGTCCGAATTGAATGCTTCAATCACGTAGTCGCGGTAACGCCAAGCGTGCTTGATCAATTTTCCTCGCAACGACATCGACTCCGCGAAACGCGACACATCAAGCCAGTGGCGACCCCAACGTTCACCGAAGCGAGGCGACGCCAGCAGTTGGTCAACGAGACTCTCGTAAGCCAGGGGCGACTTGTCGTTGATGAACTGAGTGATCTGATCTGGCGGGGGAGGCAAGCCGATAAGATCGAAGTAGAGGCGACGCACTAAGACGATTTTTTCTGCATCAGGACCCGGCTGCAGCCGGGTTGATTCCAATCCAGCAAGCACAAAGCGATCGATGTCGTTATTCGGCCATGAGATGTTTTTCACCTTAGGTATGCCTGGAGCCCGCAGTGGCTGGTAAGCCCAATGCTTTCGACCGGCTTCGACATCGATCAAATTCGGTTTGGTAACTTCGATGGTCGCGTGACGGGGATCCACCGCACCTGCAGTAATCCACTTTTCAAAATCAGCGATAATGGTCCGGGGCAACTTCCCCTGCGGAGGCATTTCAAAGGCATCGTGTCTCAGCGCGGAAATCAGCAGGCTTTCTTCCAGATTGCCTGGAACGACCGCAGGTCCAGATTCTCCACCCTCAAGTAACCCCTGGCGGGAGTCAACGAGCAGACCACCACGCAGCATCTTGGAATCGGCGGCGTGGCATTCATAACAATGTTGTACGAGAACGGGTCGAATCTTTGTTTCAAAAAAATCGAGTCGTTCACGGTCAGCGGGAGGTTCGCCCGCCCAGCTAGAGCCCGTGCTGAGCAGAATCACGATTGCCAATATTGGGTAACGCATTTAACAACACTTTTTGAACGAGATATTCATTTCAAACACGCCGCCTTGAATTTGAGAAACGGGCGCGCGAAACGTACTACCGAAGATTCTCGCCACCGTAACCAAACACCAAAAAAGATCTGCTATGGAAGTCTGTTTCGATACTAACCGGAGTTTAATCTAGGTTACGCTATCAATCAATATCACTGTCGAAAGTGTCTAGCCAACTGTGCTACTTTTTGTAGATTTGAAACTCCGTTAAAACCGCAGCATGGTCTGAGGGGAACTCGGGGAAGCTTCTTTCTGACTGCGACGGATGGTGACTAATGACAGTCGAGTTGATCGTTTCAAGACGTGAACCAATAGCATAGACGTAATCAATTCTGGCATAAGGATCTCGATACTCCGGTTCGGGATGTGCCTCAACAGGAACAAAACCCTTACCGGATATGTACTGGTAGCCCTTTCCGACAGTTGTCCACGTGTGCCCCAAAGTCGAGTCAAGGATGTCAGGGTTGGCCTGACGAAAAGTGTCCGAGAAACCTTCTTTATGCATTGCTTTGGAGACTTTAATTGGCAGAACTCTCGACTGATTCAATTTGCTTTGTCGAGTTACGAGCGTGTGATCGAGATGGGAAACGCAATTGAAGTCACCCGCGACAATCACTGGTACTTGATCCGCGTTGGCGGTATATTTGCGAAAATCATCGTGAGCCAAAAACTTCTGCAGTTGGTCAAATCGAAGGTCATCCCCGGCACAATAGTCCGCATCGCTTAGCTGTTTATTTTTGATTGCAACGATATGGCGACCACCGCTGGTCAACCAGATATCGTAAACACGGATTTCCTTTCCGTCCGGTAGATTCACCGTAGCCGCGATGAACGAGAAGGAGGATAGCCCTGTGAGCGGTTCAACATCCGTGAGCGGGTAGCGACTAAAAATACACAAGTTTGCAGAAGCGGATGGCGTGTAATAGTGGAAGTCCAACGCCTTGGCAATATC
>JAPKFF010000023.1:0-22753 GCA_028821715.1 Dehalococcoidia bacterium | reverse complement strand
GGATTACTTTTTGGTCGGGCAGTTTTCGATACATCTCATCGGCGGATATCGTTATGCCGTCAAGATATGTTTCGTCTTCGATGTGTACATTGAGCGGAACAATAGTTATGCCGTGCTGCTTGGTGATATCTACCGGGAGATCGGACGTGCTGTCAGTTACAACGGCGATGCTCATTATTATTCTCCACTTGCTATGACGATATCTGGCGAAAATTGTTGTTCTCGGCGCCAGTAACGACTCGGCTTATTTCGTTGCTGAGGATGCTCTGACGTCAGGCTACTCTACTGCAATAAGGTACTCGTAGTGGGGTTGTCCGCCGTAGACCACTTCAATTTCAATATTTTCGAACTTGGTTGAGAGTGATTCTGTGGCGTCAGCTACTTGTTCTGTCGAGAGAGATTTCCCGGTGTAGATGGTAATTATCTCGGCTTTGGAGGCGTGTTCTTCGATCATTTTTGTGAGTACGAACAATGGGTCACTACCAACAGCCACTATCTTGTCGTCAAACGTAGCGAACGCCATTCCTTTTTTAATGTGATGGCCGGAGATCGTTACATCTCTACTTGCTTTGCAGACGCGTCCATCACCTACACCGCTTTCTACAGTGCTCATCGCCGACTCATTGTCGTCGAGGTTCAGTGTGGTGCTGAACTCGAGCAGAGCGGCTATTCCTGATTGAACCGAACGAGTTGGAATCACTCGTACATCTTTTGAACTGAGCGCAGGAACTTCTAGCGCTGCTGGCACTACGTTTTTGTTGTTAGGCAGAAGTATCACTTGTGTAGATGGCGCCGCTTCTACTGCGGCTAGCAGGTCGGCAACAGACGGATTCATAGTGTCGCCGCCTTCGAGGACGGAGGTGACCCCCATTCCAGTGCTAATGATCAGATTGTTTAATCCGTCCCCAGCGGCTACAGCAACGACGGCGGTTTCGACCGGAGTAATTTGTTTTGCTTCAACTTCAGCATCGTTTACGCGTCGTGCAGACGCCCATTCCGACGCTTGCTCGTCCATGTTGGCGATTTCGATATTGGATAGTTTGCCGTACGAGATCCCAGCACTTAGGGCTGTGCCTGGGTCTTCCATGTGAACGTGTACTTTGGCGATGCCATCTGCAGCATCACCGTCAACGATAGGCGAGCGACCGATTCCTGCCATGTGGTTACGGATTTTATCGATATCGAGCGAATCAGCCTGAATAGCGAATACCGTGCAGTAGCCCCATTCGATCTCTTGAGAAGCGTCGACGAAGTCAGCCTTCACCGACCCTGTGAAGGTCTTTCCTTCTGGCATAGGTACATCGACTACTCTGCCGACTGGATTCTCGCCTCTCAATGCTCTTAGTGCGCCATCAAGCATGATGGCGAATCCAAAACCACCGGAATCAACTACCTCTGATTCGGCGAGAATTGGAAGTAGGTCAGGGGTGCGTCGTACGGAATTTATCGCTTCTTTGGCGACGGCCTCTAGAACGCTCACGAGTTCTTCATTTTTCTCAGATGCCTGCTCGGCGACCTCTGCACATTCCCGGTATACGGTGAGCATTGTTCCTTCAACGGGGTTTGGTAAAGCTTTGTAGGCCATGTCGGACGCTATTCGTATTGATCTGGCGAAGTGTTTGCCAGTCAGCTCTGTGTCATCGCCAATCGCTTCGGCTAAGCCTTTGAAGTACTGAGCGAGTATTAGTCCTGAATTGCCACGAGCGCCAAGTAGCGCTGATCTCGCGACAGATTTCGCAACACTGTTGGCCGATTCAGTTGAATTGGTCGGTAATGCCTCGACTATCGAACGTAACGTCAGCAGCATGTTCGTGCCGGTATCGCCATCGGGAACAGGGAAAACATTTAGGGCATTGATAGTGTCTCGATTGGCTTCGACAGATTTAGTGGTGGCGCGAATCATGTTGGTGAGCCGTGACGATGTGCCACTCGGTATTTTCGTTTCAGAACGTGGCATTAGTTCTATATCCTTGGTGTCTCGAAACAACAGCAGTTCAAATGTTGTGCTCAGACTCGTTTTTCATTGAGTCGTATTTCTGTTGTTCCGGCGTGACTTGCATGGTAGCGTTAATTGATGGAGTCTCATCCGAGAACTGTAACTCGTTCGGAGTTGCTTATATTTTCGCTCAGAGACGCTCCCACTATTTAGAAGTTATTTCGAGAGTTTATTCGCTATGCCTAGCTCCGACCAGATTAGGGCAAAATTGGGTCTTGGTCCCCGCCCTAAGCCATTGTTCGGTCACAACCGATCACACGCTTTGAATGCCACGCAAAAGATTTCAAAGCCTAACCTGCAGAACAAGTGGGTTGTTGTTGATGGCCAACGCTACCGAGTGAAATTGACCGCTCGTGAGATGCGTACGCTCGACAAAAAAGGTATTTCGCTCTTCGTTGATTAGAGACCCCCTGTAAAGATTTAAAAAAAGCCCTTCTCAAACGAGAAGGGCTTTTTTTTCCATCTGGTTATACCGATGAAGGAATATTTGCGCCGATGGAAGAGAATATCGATCTAGGGAATCGATGGTTCCGGGGGCTGAATCCACAGTCAGAACCTTCGCGTAATCTGGCATAAAAATGGGGTCAGTAACATCTGATGAACCTCCATATGCCGACGGAAATTAGCTAGAGGATCACACGCACGACACATGGACTGACGAATGGTAGAGCACGCATCGGGAGTAAATGCGTTGCTTAGCTGCCAGCGTTACGAATGGCTTCGATGCCGATTTTCATGCCGTCGGGGAAGTTGAAGATGCCTGTGCCGGAGATTAGTGTGGTTGCTCCGGCGTCGATCGCTTCACCAGCGGTGTCGACTTTGATTCCGCCATCGACAGCGATTTCTAGTTCATGACCAGCGATTCGTGCCATGTTTTGAATCTCTCTGATTTTTGGCAGCATTTCCGGCATGAACGACTGACCACCAAATCCGGGTTCGACAGTCATAACGAGCACTCGATCGATTAGCGGGAGGCTTGCTTGGAGCACGGATGCCGGGGTGTCGGGTTTTAGTGCAACACCAGCTGACATACCAGAGACTCTGGCGTCTCCTAGCGATGCTTCAAGATCGTCGCATGCTTCGATATGCATTGTGAATATGTCACCTCCAGCATCAGCAAACGCATGGGCATAGCGGGCGGGTTCCAGAACCATCATGTGAACGTCGATTGGCAGTTTCGTGAGCGGTCGAATTGCTTCGAGCACAGGAATGCCGATAGTGATGTTCGGTACGAAACTTCCGTCCATAACATCGAAGTGAAGTTCATCTGCGCCGGATTCTTCGACAGCCGCGATCGAATCAGCGAGATGCGCAAAATCGGCAGCGAGAAGTGAGGGAGAAATTTTTATGTGAGGAGCCATTTGTGTTCAATGAACCTTGCTGGAACGACCTAAAAGATAGTTCGACTATAGAAAATCAGGCGAGCCTATCGGCTATTGCTTGGGGATGGTACGCCATGATCGTGTCGGCGCCAGCTTCGGCACTTGCCACCATGTTGTCGAGATTTTCCATCACATCAGGACCCGACGCGACTACCTTCATATCACCATCGTGTGCAGCCTGAACGTCTTCGGCACTCATCAGGTATCGAACGTAGATCCACGATGCGTAAGGGTCTGCAATTGCACCGGGCAGTTCAGCTGCCGTATTGGCGACAGAAGCGCACTGGAAGTCAGGACTGCCGCCGTAGAAACGCCGGCGAACATCGACTGACATGTGAATAAGCCCAATTCCGACCGTGCTTCCTAAAAGGCCACGCTCGGCGAGTCCGTCGCAAATCTTACTGATGCAGCCGGGATCGAGCGTCTTCATCTCGATAATTAAATTCGTTTCGGCAGTTCCGTACTCTTTGACCACGTCGAAAGTTTCCATCAGAGTAGGAATTCGTTCGCCAGCGAATTCTTCTCCACGCCAGCTGCCAGCATCGAGCGCTTTTACTTCAGCGAGAGTCATCTGAGCGACTCGACCTTCACCGTCGGTCGTGCGGTCAACAGTGTCATCGTGCAACACGATGAGTTCGTCGTCCTTGGTTCCACGAACGTCGATCTCGATAGCCATTCCCTTTTCGAGGGCGGCTTTGAATGCGGTCAGAGTGTTCTCAGGGTAGGTCTCATCGAGACCACGATGGGCAATGATGATGGAATCGGTCATATTAGTTTGAATTACCTACGGAATATTCGGTCAATACAGGAGAGTTAAATCCACGCTTAAACTGGTTATTAACCCACTCCCGCGTCGGTGAGAAGTTGCCTTGCTTCTACGATTGCTTGGCGCACACGGTCGGGTGCTGTGCCACCCGGTACGTTACGTGCTGCGACGGAAGATTCAAGGGTTATTTCCATGACTCCTTCGTCGAATAGCGGTGAAGCTTTCTGAAAGTCGCTAAGTGCGAGTTCGCCGAATCCAACGCCATTGGCGATGCACTGCTTCGACAGATCTGACACAGCGATGTATGACTCGCGGAACGGCACGCCCTTACCTACTAGGTAGTCGGCGAAGTCAGTTGCGAGCACGAAGCTCTTCTCGGCCGCCTGGCGCATGCGATCCGTATTCACCGTCATTCCAGAAATCATTCCGGCAGCGGCTTCGAGAGCCGTGATTACCGTATCGGAGGCGTCGAACAGGCCTTCTTTGTCTTCCTGAAGATCACGGTTGTACGTGAGCGGGAGCCCTTTGATCGTAGTGAGTAAACCCACTAGCGATCCGTACACACGACCCGTCTTGCCACGAATTAGTTCGGCGAAATCAGGATTGCGCTTTTGCGGCATGATGCTGGAACCCGACGTGTATTCGTCGGACAGTTTGATGAATCCGAACTCATCTGACGACCAGATGACCAATTCTTCAGCTAATCGTGAAAGATGCGCCATCGCAAGCGACGATGCGGTTAGGAATTCGACGATGAAATCGCGATCGGATACAGCGTCCATCGAGTTATGAGATATATTGCTGAAATCGAGCTGATTGGCTACCCATTCGCGGTCGATTGGATACGGCACACCAGCCATTGAGCCCGAACCAAGCGGCATTACGTCTGCAGATTCTGCGGTTTGGGCAAAGCGGGTGGCATCACGATCGAACATCTCGAAGTACGCCATCAGGTGGTGCCCAAGAACGACCGGCTGCCCGCGCTGCATGTGCGTGTATCCGGGGACGATGGTGTCGACGTGCTGTTCGGCGAGATTCACCAAAGCATCTTGGAGCTGGACGGCAGCATCGAAAGCGCGACCGCAAGCGAACTGCGTCCACAGACGAGTGTCGGTAGCGACTTGGTCGTTACGGGAACGGGCAGTGTGCAGGCGTCCTGCCGTATCGCCAATCAGCTCGTAGAGGCGTGATTCCACGTTCATGTGGATGTCTTCGAGTTCTGCTTTCCACTCGAACTCGTCTGATTCGATTTCTTCGACGATAGTGGTAAGACCTTCGACGATTGTTTCGACGTCGTCGGATTCTATGATGCCCTGACGACCCAGCATGCGGGCGTGCGCGATCGATCCAGCGATGTCCTCACGGTAGAGGCGGCTATCGTAGTGCACCGACACCGTGAAATCACTCGCAAGCTCGCCACCGCGTGCGGCGGCGGCAGGGTTTTTGTTTTCGTTAGAGCCGTTGTTTTGACTGGTCATTGAATCTGATCTTTGAACTGGCAATGCAGCACGAACAAATTCATGCTGCGTGCAACATTATCGTTACTAGCGGGATATTTTAAGGAAACAGGTAGGATCGGTCGATTGCAAAGCGCTATAAACCCACACCACAGGCAAAGCCGATAACCCCAGAAAACCCAGCAATGCCGGAGAAAAAGTAACTCGCTACCGATTTTCGGAGTTGGTTTGTTTTCGGCTTTGGGTTCGGGCTGAAAGTGAGTAGATATCGATGAATCCAGTCGCTGCCTCGTGATCGAACGAATCGGTTGTCGAGTAAGTAGCCAGATCGAAATCGTATAGCGAGAACGGTGAGCGTCGACCGACAACGATGCAAGAGCCCTTGTGCAGGCGTAGACGAACGTCACCGGTCGAGTACTCGTGAGCACTGTCCATGAAGGCCGCGATGTTCGTGCGTAGCTCAGTGAACCAGCGACCGTCGTAAACCATGTCAGAATAAATCGCAGAGAGATTATCTTTCACACGCTGCTGCTCACGAGACATGGTCGATGTTTCGAGTGCCTTCAATGCGGTGTGCAGAACGATAGCGGCGGGAGTTTCGTAAACCTCACGTGATTTGATGCCAACTAGGCGGTTCTCTATGTGGTCGATTCGACCAACACCGTGTTCCCCAGCCATGTCGTTTAAAATTGCGATGAGTTCAACACCCGATTTCGGGGTTCCATCGATAGAAACCGGAACACCTTTTTCAAAGCCAACAACGACTTCGATTGGCTCATCGGGAGTATCTCTGATCTGCTTGGTCCAAGAGAAAGCATCTTCAGGTGGAGCGAGCCACGTGTCTTCGAGGTCTTCGCCCTCGATTGCCTGACCCCACAAGTTACGGTCTATCGAGTAGACGCGCTGGTCGGATCCGACTTCACGTAGTTCGAGTCCTGCCTTCTGGGCGTACAGCTTTTCTTCGTCACGTGTCATACCCCACTCGCGTGCTGGCGCAATGATCCTGAGAGGTTCGCCGTGTGCAGCAAGAGTCATGATTCCAGAGTCGAAACGAACTTGGTCGTTTCCTTTTCCGGTGCAGCCGTGGGCTACAGCAGTGGCTCCAACTTTGCGGGCTGCTTCAACAAGCTTCTTCGCCATTAGCGGACGTCCAAGTGCGGTTGAAAGCGCGTAAACCCCTTCGTACATGGCACCTGCTTTTAGCCCAGGGAATACATATTCATTTACGAACTCGTCTCGAACGTCCCAAACGAGAGATTGGATCGCGCCTGCTTGAGCGGCTCGTTGCTTCACTCCGACGATTTCGGGTCCTGCACCTAGATCGACCGTGAGGGTTACAACGTCCATGTTGTAGTTCTCTTGGATCCAGACGGTTGAGATTGTTGAGTCCATGCCCCCGCTGTAAGCGAGGACGCACTTTTCCCTAGCCATGTTTACGTTCGTTTCCTTGAAAATTAGGAGTGCTGTGTCGTGGATACATTGAGAGACAGCCTAACTATTCTCTCGCTAGATAGGCAGAATGTCATTAGCACCAGCTATCAAGCACAGTTTTTGGGTATTGAGTCGTACTTCTGCCGATAACGAATTGAGCCGCTGCCTGATTAGAGAGTGGCTCAGTTGGACAATCAAAGCTGTGCAATGGCTTGGTTGTTTATTTAGCCGGTTACTCAGCCATTTTATGTTCGCCGCTAGAGTCGTCTTCAAGCTTGAATTTACCAACGGCCGAATTCAGTACATTGACCATGTCACCTAGCACCGCTGCTGAAGCAACCACTTCTTCAACCTGTGCGTTAAATAGCTCGGTCGCTGTTGATGATTCTTCTGCTCAAGCTCCACTCTCTGAAGTAATTGTGGAGATATAGTAGTAGCTACGGTGAGATTGTCGATGTGATGGTCGCCAAGTCGCTGTGTGGTGTCTTGGATGGTCTAAAGGCTGCTGTAGGGACTTTGACTCCGGTCTCTCGATAGTTAGCTTTGCGACAAAAAATACCCCCTGTCGATTCGTTCGACAGAGGGGGGGGGTATTTCAACTAAATCTGTCGACTAAGCGCTAGTAACAGCCAGAACCTTGTCCAAAATCGCTACTGCTTCGTCTATTTCGTCTCGGGTTGCGTTTAGAGGTGGCATGAAGCGAATCATGTTGGGTCTAACTGCGTTAATGAGTAGACCCTCTGGTAATGCAGCAGTTACTGTTGCACCTGCAATATCGATGTTCATCTGGAGTGCGATCAGTAGACCCATTCCGCGGATTTCGGTGATGAAATCGTACTTCTCAGCGAGACCGTTTAGTTTGCCCTGGAAGTAAGCACCGGTCTCGTTGGCGAGTTCTGATATGTTCTCATCGACGATAACTTTGGCTGCTGCAGCACCGGCCGCAGTCGTCAAAGCGTTTCCGCCAAACGTTGATCCGTGATCGCCAGGCTCGAGAACCGAACAGAATTCCTTTGTGAGGAATGCGCCAAGAGGGGCACCTGAACCCAGAGCCTTTGCCAGGGTCATTACATCAGGCTCAACGCCTTCGAACTGCTGGTATCCAAACATCGTTCCGAGTCGACCCATTCCGGTCTGAACTTCGTCGAGTATGAATAGAATGTTCTTCTCGTGGCAGAAATCCATAACGTCCTTCAGGTAGTTATCTGAAGGAATATTTACCCCGCCTTCGCCCTGAACAGGCTCGAGCATTACCGCACAGGTTCGACCTTCGACGTAGGCATCTTTGATCACTTGAACATCGTTGTAATCAACGTTTACGAATCCCGGCATAAGTGGGGTCCACTTTTCCTGATATGCAGGCTGACCGGTTGCGGCCATCATTGCCTGGGTTCGACCGTGGAACGAATCGAACGTTGTTATGATCTCGTAGGCGCCATCGAGCTTGGTCTTACCCCATTTGCGAGCGACTTTGCAGGCACCTTCGTTTGCTTCTGCTCCAGAGTTGCAGAAGAAAACGCGATCAACGTCGGAGTTGTCGATGAGGATCTTTGCTAGCGGAAGCTGCGGGGTTGTATAGAACAGGTTCGACATTTGCAGGATTTTTCCTGCTTGATCACGAATGGCTTCGGTTACTGCAGGGTGGTTGTGTCCGATGTTGAGGACTGCCCAGCCGGCGGTGAAGTCGAGATAGCTTTTGCCATCGTTGTCGAACACTCGGGTGCCTTCGCCTCGAACTAGAATAGGTGGCATTCGTTTCACCACTTGCATGTAGTACTTGGCTTCGAGGGCTTTATAGTCATCCGAGCTGGTCATTGTTCTTCTCTTTTTTTATCTATCTTGCAGTTAGATGCCCGGAATGACTCTCCCGAACGTTCGCAAGTACGAAGACTGCCGCCTAATAGTGGCGAGTACTGCGAACCACAAACCGTGATTTACAGAACGAGAACTATATCGCAGGGGGTGAGCAAGCGGGGTTTTGCCACCTGTCATTGCCGCGTTGCCTCGAGGCAGGCTATTCGCAAGGACACTAATTCGGCTAGTCTTGGTCTTTTCGGCCGGGTTTCCAGCCTCTTGCAGCGGCTCGTCCGAAGATGATGAACGCGAGAACGATCATGGCTGCCATTGCTGGCCATTCAGCACCCAGCGGCCAGTCTTTATCGATCAATACGGCGGAAATTAAGATTGTTACCAAACCAGTGAGCGCTCCGTGACCGCTGCTTTTAATTTTTGCGATTACGAGCATTCCTAACGTCACGCCGATTAACCCAGGCAGCGGCAGTAGTGCGATGGCAACACCTGCTCCGCTTGCGAGTCCTGCCCCACCTCTGAACCGATTAAACACCGGATACCAGTGACCCAAAACCGCCGCGAATCCGCCGACAAACCAGAAGTCTTCCGACATGCCTAGTGCCCAGGCGATGAGAATGGGAAGCGCACCTTTGAGACCGTCGGCGATGAACACGGCGGCGCCGATTCTTCTATCTACTTTGCGAAATACGTTCGCCGCACCGGGGTTACCGGTTCCGGTTTCGAAAAGGTCGACCCCTGCCCGCATCGTGAAGAGCTTGGCAAACGGAATCGATCCCAGAAAATAGCCGAATATCAGCATCGCAACGACGAGACCGGCTGTATCCATGGCTAAAGTTCCTGAGTTCTGATCTGGTGCTGACGACTAGAACTGTCGATTAGATAATGCGAGTTCCGATATCCTCGCCACGGGCACAGGCTAGCAGTGCCCCGGCGAGTCGACCGTCGATAATGTGACCTGATCCGACGACTGAAACTGCATCGGCGCATGCCTCTATCTTGGGAATCATGCCTCCGGCTGCGATACCACCGGCGATCAAATCTCGTGCCTGACCGCGAGTCATCCTTGGGATAAGCCTTCTGCGGGCGTCTAGAACGCCTTCAACGTCGGTTTCGAAAACCAACTGGTCGGCACCGACAGCTTTTGCAATATGACCTGCTGAAGTATCGGCGTTTACGTTCAAAATTCGGTCTTCACGAGATCCCGAAGGAAATAAATGAAGAGCTGTGGGAGCAATCACGGGAATGCTCCCAGAGTTGAGAATGGTTTCGATGGGCTTCGAGTTGGCTTTTACGATTTTGCCTACGTAGCCGAGATCTGGATCGATCACTTCGGCCTGAAGTAGCCCGCCCGAGACACCCGAAATTCCTGTTGCGTCGGCCCCGCTCGCTTGCAATTCGGCGACGAGTTGCGAATTGACGAGTCCGGCCAGAACGGCGATTGCCACTTCGAGCGTCGCTTCGTCGGTGCGTCTTAGACCGCGAATGAACTCAGGATGAATGCCCTGTTTGCCAACCCAGTCGCTGATGACTTTTCCGCCACCGTGAACAATGATGGGGCGTGCGCCCTGTTTCCACAGATCGACAATGTCCGGAACAGTGCTATCACCTTCGCCAAGAGTGCTGCCACCGATTTTGATGACGATCGTCTTGCCCGAAAGATCGCGTTTATTCGAAGTGGTCATGCTGACACCACTTTTGAGAAGCAATTCGTGGAATTACTTGAAAACGAATGGGTGGGGTTAATGAGCAATAGCTCTCCCAAATGAGATTGGCCTTCGCCTGTCACAACGATGTCCCTTTGATGATGGTTACGTTGTGTAAGCCGAGTTGAAGATCACGTACTCTTCGGTAAGGTCACATCCCCATGCAACGCCTGTTCGGTCGCCAACGTTGAGATCGACCCTAAGCCGCACCTCCTCGCCAGCCAGCGCGCTGACCACACTTTGGATGTTGTAGGAAATAGCCTTGCCTGCATGGACAATCTGTATGTCGTTCACAAAGCAGTCGATTTTCGATTCGTCGAGTGGAATCTGCGCCTTGCCGACCGCCATGAAAATTCGACCCCAATTTGGGTCACGTCCGTAGACAGCGGTTTTTACGAGCATTGAAGCAGCACATGAGCGAGAAGCCTTCAGGGCGTCGTTGACTGAATGTGCACCGTTGACGGTGACTTCGATCAGCTTGGTAGCACCTTCGCCATCACGTGCGATTTCGATTGCCAGATACTGCGTCACTTGAAGAACGGCTTCGGAAAACGCAGTTGAAGCGTCGTTTCCACCGGAAATTACTGATCCACCGGCTGCGCCGTTTGCCATGAGTAGTACGGTGTCGTTTGTGCTTTGGTCGCCATCAACGTCGATTTGGTTGAAAGATAGCTTTACCGATTCCGAAAGGGTTTCCTGCAAGAAGGCAGGGTCGACATCGGCATCGGTTGTTACGTACGCCAGCATGGTCGCCATGTTCGGGTGAATCATTCCAGACCCCTTGGAAACTCCGCCAACGGTGTGAATCACGCCGTCGACATCGAAAGAAACGGCGATTTCTTTGGTGCGTTTGTCAGTAGTGAGTATCGCTTTGGCGAACTCTCCGCCACCGTTTGCGCTGACTTCGATTTGCGGGATGCATTCGCGCATAAGGGCCATCGGAATTTCGACGCCGATTACTCCAGTGGAACTCACAAGCGTTTGCTCGCTAGTTACGCCAAGATGGGCAGCGGTGATATCGGTCATCTCTTTAGCGTCGATCAAGCCCTGATCGCCAACGGCGGTGTTGGCACAGCCACTGTTTACTACTACGGCGTGAATCTTCTTGTCGATACCGACCCGTTGTCTATCAAGAGTGACGGTAGGCGAGATAATGCTGTTCTGCGAGAACGTTCCGGCAGTTACACAGGCTCGTTCAGAGAAGAGCAGCCCGATGTCTTTTTTATCGGCACCGGGAGTTTTGATCCCAGCGAATATTCCGCCAGCTGAGAAGCCTTTTGGCGACGTAATTGTGCCGTTTGGAACTGATGCGATAGGGAGTGTCATAGCGAGTATTGAAGTGATTCGTAAGGTTGCCTGAAAGTGAGCACAGCAGTTAGCTGTAACCACAAAATAGCAAATACTTAAGTTTATGAGAGTGAAATTAGAAAAACCGTTGGATTTAGTACGGCACTTGTACGTATGGTCAGATCGAAATCGATAGCAGTCCATTAGGTCGATCAAACAATCGAACTTTGGCAGTTCAAATCAACAGGGAGTATACAGCAGATGGTCGGGAGAATTTCGCAGAAATTAGGCTGCGGATTTGACGCCTGAACCTAATATCGAGCGCGAGGCAGATCCCGAACCGCAAGAACATGATTTCGTTGAAGCGCTCATTGAGGTTAAAAAGAATCCAGTCGAACGAATCGAATTTTCTCTCAACGAGGTCGATATGGGCCTGATCTCTTTGATCCTACGAGGCAAAGACGTCGATTCTTACGCCCAGTAGTGGCAGATGTGTGAACTTTTTGCAACTCGGTTGCATCTAAGAATTTAGACAACCGGCAAACATGCGTGCTCATAGCACTTGTATTTGGTTAATGCTGGGTCTTATTAGGCGTGGCACCTATCGACACAAACGCGTGGTGCTTCTAAGCTAGATACTAGTGAACCGCGTCGGGATGAAGTCCGTACAGGCGTTGTGAGGGAACATGAGCGAAGTCAAGCAAGTTGATGTACTGATTGTTGGGCAGGGTGCAGCGGCGTTTTCTGCTGGTCTCTACTCGTCCCGTTATCAGGTGGAAACACTGATTGCAGGCGAGCAGTTCGGCGGCGAAACGGCGATTGGCGGAACGATAGAAAACTATCCGGGTCAGCCTGATATCGATGGCTTCGATTTGATGATGAAGTTCAAGGAGCAGGTCGACAAGCTAGAAACTCCTACCGAAAACTCGAACGTCATAGCGGTCGAAAAGAACGGCGATGTATACCGAGCCACCCTCGAAAACGGTACTCAAGTGGATGCAATCTCTATCATCTTGGCTGTTGGACGTGAGCGCCGAAAACTCCTGCTGCCCAAAGAAGAAGAGTGGGCAGGAAACGGCGTTTCTTACTGCGCTACTTGCGACGCTCCTCTCTACCGGAACAAGAAAGCTGCGGCTGTTGTTGGCGGAGGCAATGCCGCGGTTGAAGGTGCATTGCTTTTGTCCAAGTACGCAGAGACGGTTTACCTGATTTACCGCCGAGACAAGCTGACTCGACCAGAACCCATTTTGTTGAAGGTCCTCAGCCAGACAGAGAACGTGAAAGTCCTGTACTCCACGGAAGTTACAGAACTTCTCGGCTCAGATGCATCAGGGCTTACGGGTATTCGCATTAGCCAGCCGTGGGAGGGTCAGGAAAAACTGACTATCGACGGATTGTTCGTCGAAGCCGGTGCTGATCCGCGCCTTGATATCCCTAACCAGTTGGGCTTGGAAATAAACCCAAACACAGGTGAGGTTCATGTCGATAAGGCGCTCAAAACTTCGGTTCTTGGCATCTACGCCGCTGGTGATCTAACAGACGGCACGGAGCTCAAGCAAACCATCACGGCTGCGTCTCAGGGAGCGGTAGCTGCTCTATCTGCCTACCAGCATGTGTTGGAAGTGAAGTCGGGCTGGTAAGAGGCTAAAGCATCGAAACCTGCCGGCGTTTCTGACGGTTGCCGACTAAATTGCCCCTGATTTGCGAAGAATATCTCCCGCAATCAAGAAGCAACCAGCGTGAAAGCCGATAACGCTAAGACCCGTGCCCTGTGCCGAATATCCGGCTGGATAGAGAGCAGGAATATCAACAGACTCGAAAGTCGCTTGATCGACCACTAATTGGTTCAGTTGGAACCTGAAATTATCCCGTTTAGCGTGGAACGTTAAGTCCCCATATGTTTTAAGAATTTCATAATCCGGGTCGCCGCCGATCTCGATGACGGCTTGATCGACCTGAAGCTGCAGTGGCCCCTCGTTGGTATCGATAGTCGTCAGACCGCCGGCTTCGAATGCGGTGACGTTGGATTCGTACAACAAACCCATGCGTTCTTGTTCGCCTGCGAGGATTTCTCTCCACCGTTTATAGTATGGAAGAAACTGTGAATCGTTGATTAACTTCAAATGCGATTCTGGCTTTTGCCGCATTATGTACACAACGGTTTTTCCCGAGTCGTGGAGTTCTTGAGCTGCCCAGTCAGCAGATCTTCCACCACCAACCACAAGGACACGCTTGCCGGGATAGTCGTCTGGGTGCGTGTATGCCGACGAAACGTAGTCTTGATCGGTTCCATGGGCATTTAGTTTGCGGATAGCAGATCGAGGTCCGACTCCGAAAACTATGTAATCACAGGAATATTTTATTTCTTCGCCAGTTAACTGATTCAGTCCTTCAACGATGAACCGACCTTCGTTATCTTCTCCGGCCGGAGAAATGTCTGTGACCTTCACGCCGGATCGAATGTGGTCGTTCAGCCCTAGTTCTTCAGCAAAAGCTTGATAGTAAGACACAAGGTCGTTTCTGTGAACTAAGGCGTTGAGATCTCGATCCCGACCTGTATTTTCGTAGAACTTGGCGATCGGATAGTGAGCGAGTTCCATCCAGTGAGCAGGGCCGAGCGTCATTTGTTCCTTTGGAGTGTTATTCCAAAGACCACCGGGACCATCGGTGGTCAACATCAACCAATCACTACGCTCATTTTTCGTGAATTTTAGAGTCCACTCTTCGAGAGGAAGTGCGTCTTGAATTGGATGATGACGCATTCGATAGAACTCGATGGGACGGTGTCCACGCTCGAGCATCTCGTGTGGATCGAACGCTAACGGGTTATTTTCGTGTGCCTGTGCGATATTTTGAACTTCAGACGAAGGAAACTCGTAGTCGCCTTCGAATCGTGGATGCCATCCTTCGAGAGTTGCCGCAACGCCGAGGCTACCCGGTCCGCCTCCCGCAATAATCACACTGTGGTGCTGCAAAGTTATTCCTAGCTTGTAGATACTCAGCGCTTCTCATTTTGACGGTTGAGCAGATGATAAAGCTGAGCGAATGATTCTAAAGAACAAGCTTGTCGTACGGCTAACTTAAGATTCGGCTTTTTATGACATCCATATCGAGTTCAACGCCTAAGCCCGGCCCTGTTGGTGGGATGATGAACCCCTTTTCAAATCTGAGGGGCTCTTTGAATATCGTCTTGTGTAGAGGGCCTTGGTTTGCTTCCTGAATAACGAAATTTGGTGAACAGGTGTCGATCTGGATTGCGGCAGCCGCAGCGATCGGGCCGCAGTACATGTGCGGAGCGATCATGGCGTAGTGCGCTTCTGCGATAGCGGCCACTTTCTTGGCTTCAAGAATTCCGCCCGCTTGACCGACGTCGATCTGAATGATTGACGCTGCCCCTTTTTCGATCAATTGTGAGAATTCATACTTGGTTGCTAGTCGTTCGCCCGAAGCGATTGGGATGCTGGTGTGAGCTGCAACTCGTGCCATTTCGTCGTAGTTTTCGGGCGGTACAGGCTCTTCGAACCAGAACGGGTTGTACTCCTCGAGAATGCTTGCGACTCGGATTGCGGAGTAGGTAGTTAACTGGCCGTGAGTGCCGATTCCAACTTCAAGATCGTCGCCGACTTCTTTACGAATTGCCTCAAAAATATTCGCTGCTTTTCTAATTTCTGGAAGAGAGATGTCGCGGGGGCCGGGGTGTAGCGGTGTGAACGGATCGAGCTTGCAGGCGGAGTTTCCTTCTTCAAGAAGCTGCCGGGCGATTTCACCAGCTCGTTCAGGACTGTCCTGCCAGCCTGAAGGCATGTAGGCATACGCACGTAGTTTCTCGTGAAATTTACCACCGAGCAAATTGTAGGTTGGTTGACCAGTCGCTTTGCCCATGATGTCCCAACACGCTATGTCGATGGCAGCGAGTACTGCTGTGTAGTGCAGGCTTGGGTGTCGATAGTCGTGTCGACTGCCGTAGGCATCTGACCAGATCTTCTCGATATTGAACGGGTCTTGCCCGATCAAGAACGCTTCACAGGTTTCGTGAATCAGTTGAATTTGAGAGGTGAAATCTTTCCACCCACTCTGATTAAATGAGCTGCCGGTTACCTTTTCACCGAGCCCTGTGATTCCCTCGTCAGTTTCGACTTCTAGAAACAGAAAATATTTCCCACCGATGTATGGAGCTTCGTTTTCAACAACGGTTGTTTTGATGCCAGTGACTTTCAACTCGCTACCCTCTATATTTTTACAGTTTGGCGGGAGTGTATACCTCTAATTCACATTACGAACGACTGTTTGCCGAATGGTATTTAATCTGTATTACCTTTGATAGATATTTACTGTCCGTTGGGATCGTCGACCACTTCTGTGCAACGTTGATCTTGAACTAGATTTCTCCAATTGGAGGTTTATGTTGTGGTCGGTATCAGGAATTTGTTGTTTTGCTAGATGAGCCAAACTGGCGTTAGTTGCGGCTGGCCGTCTTTGCGTAACCTCATAATAATCATGTTTGTGGGTTTTTCGAGGTAATTTTCGGCTGCTGAGGTTAGTTGAATATTTGTCATGGGATTACGATAGGATCGACTGCAGACATGATCGCTGCGCAGTGTTCGAGTGCCTGCTCCTCGTTGGCACCTTCGCACAGTAGAATCATATTTCCGTAGATGGCGTAACTGCCGTACATAGGTTGAACCGATCCGCTCCCGTGAGACGAGGGGGCAGAAAAGTATGCACGGCGATCTCGCAGGCCTTCATTCCAGGTTGCTTCGTCTTCATCGAGCAACGCCGTTTCGCCTGAGGCTTCGAGTGCAAAGTTCGTGCCCAGTTCGATTGCATCGTTGTGCGAAAGATAGAAGCGCATTTCGAACTCTTTAGCGACTGTTCCCGGTGGCGCCCAGAAACCGTTCCATGCACTTATAGCTCCGGTTAGTCCTTCAACATCGTACTCATGCGAGGTTTTGAACCTGATAGCCTTGAAATCGTCGATAGTGAGGATTTTTTCAGTAGGTGTGATCTTCGCGAATGCGTCGATTTGGGCCTGCGAATCGCTGTTAGAACCGCAACCGGTTAGCGTTATGGCGAGCACTACGAGCGTGACTATGTATCGTGCTGGGTTCACTTGAGATGTAGTTTCGAAGTTCAGCAATGTAATTTCGTCAGAATTTTAACAGATGGCTAAGGCTGCGTAAGGGATACGTTCTATGTTGCTGCAGTTCTCATCACGCAGGACGTTGATAACCACTCGGTTGCTGTCAAAAGGCCACACCCGAAAATCATGTTCAGTAGAGCCTAGTTTGAGAAATATGGTCGGGGTGCTCGGAGTTGAACCGAGGACCTCTTCGTCCCGAACGAAGCGCGCTACCGAACTGCGCCACACCCCGACTGATCGAGCGGTGTGATTATATCGAGGGATTTGGTGCCGAGTTGGTGTGTGGAACGTTTGGGCGATAGTGGGAAGGATCGTGCGATTTGTCGTCCTTAAAGTGCCTCAGGATCACATCTGGATTGTGCCTGTAGCGCATTTTTCCCAAGCAGAAAATTTTCATAGTCCCGCATCTTTGGTTGGAATGCTAGTATATTGCGCCGGTTACACTGGTTTTACGATCCACTCGGCGCCTTCGCCTCGGACTACTCGTCCGACATTTTCCATGGTGAACTGAGCAGCGTTCCATTCGGATTCGATTGCACGAGTTGCCAAGTGCGGCGTTACCACGACGTTCGTCATTTTTGGCAGTGGGTTATCGGCTTCGATTGGCTCGATTTCGGTAACGTCGAGTCCGGCTGCGAATATCGATTTCGACTCTAGAGCCCGAACTAACGCTGATTCGTCGACGACAGGACCACGGCATGTGTTGATGAGAATAGCGGTCGGCTTCATCATTTCGAACTCACGATCCGACATCATGTGCTCGGTCACACGGTCAAGCGGAACGTGAAGCGTAATGATGTCGCAAGTCGAAACCAGCTCGCCGAAACTGACTTTCGTGGCTCCGGTAGCGGCAACGTACTCGGCGTCGTGCTCAATAACGTCATGGTAGACGAGTTCGCACTCCCACCCGGCGAGTCGCTTGGCAACTCGTGAACCGATTCGTCCAAGACCGACAATACCAATTTTTTTACCTACAAGAGTATGAAATTCTTCCCGGGTGCCTTCAACACCCACCATCCATGTGCCGTCTTTCACGCTCTGGATCTGAACGTCGAGCTTGCGGTTGGTCGAGAACATTAGGGCGATAGCGTGCTCGGCAACAGCGACAGCATTGGCTCCACCGTTGTTGGATACATTGACTCCCATTTCGGCGAGACCTGCTTTGTCGATGTAATCGGTGCCAGCACTGAATGTCTGCACCAGTTTTACCGTGCCGACCTTCTCGGCGAGTTCAGCTATCCCCTTGAGGTGACCTGTCGGTAGCAGAACAACCGCACCTGCGCACTGCGCCACAATATCGTCGAACGACTGTGTGATATCGACGAATCGAAGATCGATGCCGCCTACCTTCTCTGCAGCTTCGGATGTTTCTTTGAATCGGATTTGGGATCCTTCATTATCAGGACCGAGGATTACTGCGATGTTCGACATGTTGATGAACTGCTTTGCTTTGGCTTTTTGGGATATGTGCGAGTAAAGGGGGTAAAAACGGATTACTAAATTAGCGTCTCTATGTACGACGGCAGATTATACTTACAAGGTTGGTTCGAAATACAAGTATATTTTTGAACTGGCGAATCTGTTGCTGCGGTGTTATCACTGGCAACGGGCAATTATTCAAACCTAAAACCACTTCTTGCAACGACGAATTTGAACTCAGTAACAGTACGTTCTCCCGCAACAACGGCTAACCTCGGACCCGGATTCGATAGCATCGGCATGGCTCTCGATATGTGGAATGACCTCACACTCACCCTAGGAGAGTTCAGTGTGTCATCGACCGGCGAAGGCGCTGATTTGGTACCGCACGATACCCGTAACCTCGCCGTTACAGGTGTAGAGGCGGTGTTCAACCACATCGGTGAGCCTGTTCCTAGCTTGAAATATGAACAGCACAACCGAATTCCTTTTTCTCGTGGAATGGGCAGCAGTTCATCGGCGATCGTGAGCGGTTTGGTTGCCGGTTCGGCAATTTCTGGCGCCGACCTTTCAAAAGAAGAGCTAACTATTTTGGCCGCCGATATCGAAGGGCACCCTGATAACGTTGCGCCAGCAATTTACGGCGGGTGCACGGTTGGCGTTCGGAACGGAGCTGACAAATGGATTGTCGATAAGGTCAAGCTTCCTGAAGAACTTTATGCAGTGCTATTTGTTCCTGAAGTGAAGATGAACACTCACGAATCGAGAGCTCGTCTTCCAGACCAGATAAGCCGAACCGATGCTGTCTACAACATCGGCCGAAGTGCACTTCTGGTGAATGCTCTTTCGTCGGGCCGTTTGGAATTGCTGAAGTACGCTACAGATGATCGACTCCACCAGCCGCATCGTGCGCAGGCGTTTACCGCTATGCCGCATCTTATTGAGGCAGCAATGAAGGGCGGCGCACATGGCGCATTCCTTTCTGGTGCAGGACCGACCGTGCTCGCATTGGCGACAGGGCGTGAAGTGACAATTAGCTACGAAATGGCTGAGACTGCTCGTATATTGGGCGTCGAAGGTAAGTCGATGATCGTTGGTGTTGCACATGAAGGCGCCTCAGTGGTTTCGAGTTCATGACGTCCGTTTCAGAAACTGAACGACGTCCAGTCATCGTCCAGAAATACGGTGGGAGCTCGATCGCTACAGCAGAACATATTCACAATGTTGCTGCTCGTATTCAGGCACGTAAAGACGGTGGTGTCGACGTAATCGTTGTCGTTTCTGCGATGGGCGATTCTACAGACGATCTGATTACACTTTCTGATGCCGTAACGAACGGCCAAACCCCTGATGCGCGTGAGATGGACACCTTACTTTCTACTGGCGAACTGGTTAGTTCGACTCTGATGGCGATGGCATTGAAGGCACGCGGGTACGATGCGATTAGTCTGAGCGGTATTCAGGCGGGTATTAAGACCGACATGGTCCACGGTTCCGCTCGAATCTCAGATATCAACACTGACCGCTTGCGACGAGAGCTAGATAAAGGCCGAATCGTTATTGTTGCTGGTTTTCAGGGCTTGGCGGAATCGGGCGACATAACGACTCTTGGTAGAGGCGGATCAGATACGACAGCGGTCGCTCTTGCGGTTGCTGCCGAAGCAGAACGTTGCGAGATTTACACTGACGTTGATGGAATCTACACAACAGATCCACGATTAACTGATAAGGCGCGTAAGCTCTCTGAAATCGGATTCCAAGAAATGCTAGAAATGGCCGTTCTTGGAGCCAAAATGAACCCACGTTCGATTGAACTTGGGGCTGTTTACGATATGCCGGTTTACGTGGCGTCATCATTCTCGAACGAACCTGGAACGCTTATCCACGGAGGAGAGCACACAATGGAAGTCCGCAAGGCGGTTACTGGAATCGCAGTCGACCGAAACGTTGGCAAGATCACGGTTCGAGGGGTTATTGATCGGCCCGGAGTCGCTGCTGGGTTGCTGCAACCACTCGCAGATGCGGGCGTAAGTGTCGACGTTATCGTTCAGAACGCCAGTACAGATGGCACGACCGACTTCACATTCACAGTCGCTCAGGCAAGCGTCGACAAAGCAGCTGAAGTGATCGGAAGCGACTCAATCGTCGAGTACGCCGAAGTCGTTACTGGTTCAGATCTCGCTAAAGTTAGCATTGTTGGCACAGGAATGGAAAATACCCCCGGGTACGCCGCAAGAATGTTCTCGACGCTATCCGAAACCGGCGTGAACATCGATATGATCACAACTTCTGAAATCCGTATCACTACGATTATCGATCGAGATCAGGTTCAGAAAGCAGTTCAAGCATTGCACGACGCATTTGAGCTCGAAAAATCAGAGTAACCTCTCCTCAGTTTAGCCATCATAAGCAAGTCATCCGCGAAATTGTAATTTGCCCCAACCGTACTTAAGCGTCGTGATTCCCGCCTACAACGAAGAGGCTCGGATCGCGTCGACGGTAAAGACATTGGTTGAGTATCTGGCAGTATGGTCGTCTGCTGTGGCAGATCGTGGGTGGGAGCTAATCGTTATTAGCGATGGTTCAACCGATGCGACCGTCAAGATCGTTTCAGAAATAGCTTCTGTTGAAGATCACGTTCGTCTTATCGACGTTCCTCACGGTGGCAAAGGTTCTGCCGTTCGACGCGGGATGGACGAATCGACGGGCGATTGGCGTTTCCTTTGCGATGCAGATCTTTCAATGCCGATCGACAATTTAGATCGTTTCTTTGGAGATAACCGTGGGCATCCGGTGTACGACGTTGCCATTGGCTCTCGCGAAGCTTCTGGTGCCCAACGATTTAACGAACCACGGAGTCGACACATCAAAGGTCGGCTTTTCAACTTAGCGGTCAAGGTATTTGCAATTCGAGGGATAGAAGACACTCAGTGTGGGTTCAAGCTGTTCTCGGCTGAATCGGCACAGAAGCTATTTCCGCATCAATCGCTCGATGGGTGGGCGTTTGATGTCGAACTGCTTGTAATGGCAAAGAACGCCAAATTCACGGTGGGCGAAGTACCTATCGATTGGTACTACGGTGAAGGATCGAAAATGACTTTTTTAAAGGGAGCTACCGCCGTTTTGGACGTTGCTCGGGTCGGTCTGAATAATTTGATGAAGAAGTACCGTTTCGTCGAGAAGAAGCGAGGAGTGTAATTATGTTTTCAAACCCTTCGACAGACGAAATTCGCACAATACTTCGAGACTCAAAAACTATCGCCGTGGTGGGTATTTCTGAAGGTAAAACACGGGCGAGCAAGTATGTGTCTGAGTATATGCAGCGCGAGGGATACACGATCTACCCAGTGAATCCCAATCTTGATACTTGGAACGGCTTGAAGGTTTACGACTCGGTCGTTGATCTTCCTGAAAAGGTCGATATCGTGGATGTTTTCAGGAGATCGTCGCAGGTCCTACCCCTTGCGGTTGATGTGGTGGAAGCTGGGGCAAAGGTAATGTGGCTGCAGCAAGGAATCGTGAATGACGAAGCGGCGAAGGTCGTTTCTGGTGCTGGGGTCAAAGTGGTCATGGATTCCTGCATTATGGTTGAGCACAAATCGATGAAGTTGGGATTATAGGGTTGGGCGCTGACGACGCGAAAATGAGCGGTAATTCCCAAAGTTCACTTAAGGTTGCCATCGTTGTTCCGACTTACAACGAAGCGGAAACTTTGCCGGTTTTGATTGAAAAGGTCCTTGAACAGAATATCGATGAACTCGGATTCGTCGTTGTGGATGACGGCTCGCCCGATGGCACAGGCGATATAGCCGATCGACTCGCAGACGAGTTCGATGGCGTGTTCATAGTTTTGCACCGTGAGGGCAAGCAGGGGTTAGGTACTGCTTACATGGCAGGATTTCAGATCGCTCTCGACGCAGGTGCTGATCAAATTATCGAAATGGACGCAGATCTTTCGCATCCGCCCGAGGTCTTGCACGGACTTATCGTTGAACTCGATGGTGCTGATGTGGCAGTTGCTTCTCGCTATGTGAGCGGTGGTGGCGTCGATCCTGAATGGAGCTGGGGCCGTAGGCAGATCAGCTACTGGGGCAATGTCGGAATCCGCTCGCTCCTTGGATTGAAGGTGAAAGACGCCACATCGGGATTCAAGGGATTTCGACGGAAAGCCCTTGGATCGATCGGAATTGAACGACTGACTCTCACAGGATTCGGATTCCAAGCGGAAGTCGCATATCGGTGTCAGCAGGCCGGGATGGATGTTGTCGAACACCCGTATACCTTCATGGAACGCACCGCTGGAAAATCAAAGATGACTTTTGGTATTGTTGTCGAAGCCTTTTTCCACCTTTTATGGCTG
>JAPKFF010000120.1:0-5276 GCA_028821715.1 Dehalococcoidia bacterium | reverse complement strand
TTTGGCGCGAGCAAGGGCCGGCGCCCCGGGGCCTATTTTGTCTAGCGCATTGCACCATCCTTTTTTGGAAAATCTGCTCAGTCGTTTTTGTGACCGGCCCGTCCAACCCCGACGATAAGGAACAACGATCTGGGCGTTCGCAGAAACTGAACTAGCAGCACCAACTAACCGCATCAAATTCTCATACCATATGCCAGTAGTCATCACGTTATTACCTGATAACTCTCGCATTTGCCGCCAGTGTACTTCTATATCAGAATCCGGGTACGAGCTACCGTCAGTAACCCGAATATTCACGTTCACTACTTCCCCTATGAAACCATCTGCGATTAAATCCATCAAATGCTTTTCACAAGCCATGAGGTGCGGAGGCGGCACGATCTGAGTAGTAAGGTCGGGATTAGCAACCGAAGCTGCGTACATATCCCGAGCTTCTAAACTATTCATAGACATGCGCGCTTCACACAACACATGCTTCCCGTTTTCAAGTGCTGCTAACGTGATTGTTGAATGCATGTATGGCCAAGTACCGATACATATCGCATCAATCTCTGGATCTTCAATTAAATGAAGCCATGTGGGATATGCCTCTCCCAGTTCAAATTTATCCACCGCTGTCTGGCTGGACTCAATAGTTCGGTTAGCAACACCGGCTAATTCAACACCCTGTTGCGCCCTCAGACCTGGAATGTGACGCAGGGCCGTGTTGGCGCCAGCCCCTACAAAACCTACTTTTATCATTTCGTTTGCCATTTGGCGTTAATCCTCTACATTAATTTCTACACTGGTCGCGAACCTATATAAGTCAGCATCAAAAAAAGATCAATAATCCTGAAGTTTACTTCAAAGAAATGCATCCACCCAGATTAAGCTGCTATCAACGAAAAACATTATTTCAGCGATCTTACAAAACCGTAGGGTTGCGGGAACGGAAAACTAATAATGACTGTCCCGGCACGAATCGAATTGACTGGTATCGGCATACAGATAGCCTGGGACAACAACCAGACATGCACATACCCGTATCGATATCTACGTTTACAGTGTGCATGTGCAGCGTGCGTCGAAGAGATGACAGGTCGACCCATACTCAACGTTGCATCAGTTCCTGAAGACATCATCGCGGCTGAATATCTCGAAGTGGGCAAATATGCATTGCAGTTCTTGTGGACAGACGGACACGATTCCGGAATATACCCCTTCGCTATGCTGCTGAGACTTTCAGAAAACGATGATGCCGTGATATGCCAAAACCAGTCTTGAACCACCCAGATCATAGAGATGTAACCCTCCAATCAATAGACGATTATGGTCGTCAATTAATGAAAGCCATTGAAGGACTTGGGATCGAAGAGGCACGTTGGATGCCGACGCCCGAGTCAAACCACATACTGTGGATACTCTGGCACATCGGACGAATGGAAGATATGTGGGGCTGGTATTTAAGAGGAGGTGGATACAGCGCATGGATCGAAGGCGGTTGGGCCAACCGACTAGGAATCGATCCTAAACGAAATGGTGCAGGAGACTCGATCGAGCAAGTCAGAACTTTCCCTAATTTTACAGTAGAGGAAGTCACTGACTATTGGCAAGCAGCCAGAGATCTCTTGATCCCTTCCGTCGAACAGGTATCTACTCGAATGTTAGACATCAAACGCCCTGAAATATGGACGCATGCACCTGATCGAGCTCCCACTTTACTTTGGGTACTAGGTCGACTCCCAGTGGAAAACGGACAACATACGGGTCATATAGCGTATATTCGTGGCCTATACAATTCTAAATTATCGTAACTAACTCAAAATCCAAGCCTGATTGCGCCGGTTCCATGAACAGCGTTCGCTAAGAAAGACGAACGAAACTGGACTCCCCATCGACCGTCGATATTCGTGAAAATCCACAGTGTGTCGAATCCGTTGTACTCCGTACCATCCTTGCGCTGGCGTGACTGTCTAATCACCAAATGAACTTTCTCTGGCCCGGTTTGTGCGGCAGTAACCGATTTCGTAATCGTCGTATGCCAGCCTTCAGCAATCAGTGCCTTGGTCATATCGTCCTGAGGGGCCCGAAAACTTTCTGATGTTGGCCACGTTTGAAATTCGGTTCCAGCAAGTCGCATGTGGGGGAAATGCATCTCGGCGATCATTGCATCGGCATCTCGATCATTGAACGCCTGCGCCCACCGTGTAAATGTCTCGATCGCCTCTTCAGCGTAGTTACTCAAGTTGAAATCTTCGCCAGAACTGTTGTTATATTTCCTGATGGTTCGCTGTAGAACTCTACCTGCAATGAGCAAAAGTTCTCCATCGGGAATAGGATAGCTCCCTGAGCACCCTAACGCAGTGGTCATTTTCGAGAAACGTGGCGAAACGAGTCACTTTAGTAATCAGGAATACAGATGGCAAAACGAATTAATAGAGTTATTGAACTCATCGAAGCGGGCGAACCGGTTTACTACACCGGCATCGAAGAACTCACCTACGAGAACGGTCTCAAGCAGGCGAGCACTTGGGCCGACTTCCTTATTACCGACTTCGAGCACCATGCATTTGATGTTGCAGGGCTCACCGCATTCATGAAGGGTCTTGTAGACGGCGGACCTACCAAAGCTGGGCACCGCACGCCTGCAGTTATTTCGACACTGCCTTCGAACTGCCGAACTATCGAAGAAGTTCGAGCAAACGCATGGCAAATACGCCAAGTTCTCTCGGCCGGAGTCCACGGAATTCTTCACACTCACGCTCGACAGGCCGACGCCGTTCGTGCGTTCATCGAAGAATGCCGATACCCGTTCCACAAAGAAGGCCGTGAAGGCTTGGGGGAAGGCCAGCGTGGAGCCGGTGGTCAGCGCCAGCCATCTGAAATTTGGGGCGTAACCCCACAACGATACACCGAGATCGCCGATCCTTGGCCTTTGAATCCAGAAGGCGAACTCTTCTTAGGTCTGAAGCTGGAAAATCAGGAATCAGCTGCCAACTCCGACGCTATTTGTAGAGTGCCTGGTCTAGCGTTCGTCGAGTGGGGTCCTGGTGACATGGGAATGTCATTTGGCAACCCGGACGCCCACGACCCTCCATACCCACCAGAGATGGATCGAGTACGCAACGACATCAAGGGTGCTGCCGACCGAAACGGTCTCAAGTTCCTGTCTTCTTGGAACGACCCGAACAAGGATGATGCTGGGAACATTCAGGTTCTCCTCGACATGGGCGCTCACATCTTATCCGGCGGTGGCGAAGAGAAGGCAACTGTGGGCCGCAAAATGACGAATCGCCAGATGCCTGTAGGCTGAGCAAAGCGAACGCATTCTAAGTAACTAAAAAAGCGGGTAGCCCATAAAGGCTACCCGCTTTTCTTTTAAGTCTTAGAAACTACTCCGACTTACTCTTGTGCGAGCAGATTCTTCACAGTTCCAACCACATCAGCCGGTTGAGGCATGTATGCGTGCTCAAGTTCACGGTTGTACGGAACCGGAGAGTGAGGGGCTGTAACTCGCTTTACCGGAGCATCAAGGTAGTCGAATGCCTTGTCGGCAATAACTGCAGCGAATTCTGAAGACATCGAAGCACGAGGAGTGTCTTCGTCAACAATCACGGCATTGTTGGTCTTCTGTACTGACTCAATCAAGATGTCTTCGTCGAACGGTGAAAGCGACATCATGTCGATCACTTCAGCGTCGATTCCGATTTCAGCAAGCTGCTCGGCAGCCTGCTGGCAGACGATCGATGTGTACGACATTCCAACGAGCGTTACGTCGGCACCTCGTCGCGTGTATCGCCCCTTACCTAGCTCGATCACGTAATCCTCCTCAGGCACAAAGCCATCGAGGTTTATTAGCTTCTTGTCATTGATAAGGAATACTGGGTCGTCATCACGAATCGCCGCAGCCAACAGACCCTTCACTGAGTAAGGATCGGAAGGCACAACAACTTTCAGACCTGGAATATGCGCCAACATCGAGTAGAAACTCTCTGAGTGCTGAGCTGCATGCCCGGTGCCTGCGCCAGATCGTGCAAACAGAGTCATTGGCACACGAGTCTGACCACCGAACATATATCGACTCTTCGCCGCATTTGATAGCAGCTGGTCGAATGCAACGGTTACGAAATCGAAGTACATTAGGTCGACAACAGGACGCATACCGGTGAGTGCAGAACCAACCGCAGCACCAACGAATCCTGCTTCGGAAATCGGTGCGTCACGGATTCGTTCTGGGCCAAATTCCTGAACCAAACCCTTGGTAGCAGCGAATGGTCCGCCCCACGCGTCGAGCGGCTCTTTAGTGTCGCGGTCAAATCCGCCAGAGATGTCTTCACCCATGAGGAATACATCGTCGTCTCGAAGCATTTCGGCCTTGAGAGTATCTCGGAAAATATCACGAAATCGTAGTACTGATCCAGGTACACCGTCGTATCCGGGTCCGAGCGGGTTATTTGCTTGTGAAGTAGTCATATTTATTTTCTATTTATCGAATTGTTTGACGATAGTGGAGATTTATCGAAGACCGACGACAGGGTTCGAATAGTTGACGTAAACATCGTCATACAATGTTGAAGCGTCGGGCATTGGGCTGGTTAGGCCGAACTCAACAGCGTCAAGCATTTCTTGCTCGATCATGTCACGAATGCCCTTAAGCTGTTTTGCACTCATCGACTTCTGCTTAGTGACCGTGTTCTCAAAGTGAGTAAGAGTGTCTTTTTCTTTGTAGTATTGCTCTTCGTCAGGTTTTCGGTATTTCTTCGTGTCATCGGCGTGGAAGTGACCGTGGTATCGGTAAGTTTTCAACTCGAGGAAGGTAGGACCCTCGCCAGCACGGGCTCGTGCAATAGCTTCGCCAGCCGCATCGTAAACGGCAAATACGTCCATGCCATCGACGACAACTCCGGGCATTCCATAGCCTTCAGCTCGTGAAGCGATATCTTCGGCCGATACTGCGTACCAAGAAGGAGTTGCCTCTGCGTAGCCGTTGTTTTCGCAAGCAAAAATTACTGGAAGTTTCCAGACAGATGCCAGATTCATCGATTCATGAAGTACGCCCTGCGAGGAGGCACCATCACCGAAGAATGAAACACCGACCGATTCGCTTTCTATGCCTTTGAGTTTGGCGGTTAGCGCTGCACCAACTGCCAGAGGAATCGAAGCTCCAACGATTGCGTTGGCCCCGAGCATCCCCTTTGAAAAGTCTGCAATGTGCATCGAGCCACCCTTGCCGCCGCACTGACCCGTCGCTTTACCCATGATCTCGGCCATCATTGCCTTGGTGTCGAGCCCCTTAG
>JAPKFF010000119.1:0-5374 GCA_028821715.1 Dehalococcoidia bacterium | reverse complement strand
TTTCGTAGCCCCGGCCAAAAAGCCGGGGCTACGTGTTTTTGGAGACTTTTTTGCCTCAAGATGATTCGCTGATGTCGTGGTCAACAGATCCAATGAAGCTATCGCCGATTTACTTGCGGCAGCAGTCCATCTCAATACTAACTAGCCAACCTCTTCGTAAATGCGTGCAATTGGGTATAGCGGCATCGGGATAGTTTTCATATAAAATTAGTGTTTGGTCAAAAGCCGAGAAATCCTTTTAAGGGCGGTTAGCTCAGTTGGCTAGAGCGCGTCGTTGACATCGACGAGGTCACAGGTTCAAATCCTGTACCGCCCACCACATCATCTACTTCTGGTGGATAGAACATCTTTCATGAGCAATAAGTCGCACATACAACTAATTGCAGTACTCGCTTCAACCGAGCAGAGCACGCAGTTTGGTCGCGTCACAACGGAGTGCAGCCCATCGTATGGGTGCATCACGGCCACTACGTAGGCACGCCGCCCTCACGCCATTCAAGGCTCGGCGCCGTGCCCCCACTCCTACGTAACTCACTTACTTAATCGTGACTATAGACGATTCTTCGCGTGTCACGAATTGCACATCGAAACACCAGATAACTTCTGGCTAGCGTTTTGACCTTTTGGAGCCTATTTCCATGGCAGACAGAATTAAATTCAAAGACCTATCACCGGCTGAAAAGCAAGATCACCGCGATCGATTGCGTCACTCGGCGGCCCACGTGCTGGCTGAAGCAGTAACCAAGCTATTCCCAGAAGCTCAACTAACGATCGGGCCTCCGATTGAAGATGGGTTCTACTACGACTTCGCAGTTCCAGAACCGTTCACTCCCGACGATCTAAAAAAGATCGAACTCGAAATGCGCTATTCGATCAGAGCTAACACAGAATTTGTTGAACGTGAAACCAGCCGCGACGAAGCACTTGAACTAGTCAAAGACAACGAATACAAAGTAGAGATCCTTCAGGGAATTCCAGCCGATGAGCGAGTCAGGTTCTGTAGTCACTCCGATGGAGCGTTTGAAGATCTCTGCCGTGGTGGTCATATGGCTCGCACTGGTGACATTAAGGCGTACAAGCTGCTTTCGACTGCCGGAGCCTACTGGCGGGGTAACGAAAACAACACAATGTTGCAGCGCATATATGGCACTGCATGGGAGTCTCGCGACGCTCAGAAGGACTATCTGAAGCGAGTCGAAGAAGCTGAAAAGCGCGACCACCGCAAGCTGGGTCGAGCGCTCGGGCTGTTCTTCTTCGATCCAATTGCTCCGGCTAGCCCGTTCTTCCTGCCTAAAGGTGCTCAGGTTATGAATAGCCTGATTGATTACGTAAAAGAGCTTTACGTGAAGTACGGTTACCATGAAGTGATGACTCCGCAGATATTCAACACTGAGCTGTGGAAGATTTCGGGTCACCTAGAGGCGTACTCAGAGAATATGTACTTCGTCGACGTCGACGAGCGGGAGTTTGGCGTAAAGCCAATGAACTGTCCTGCCGCGGCCATGCTGTACCTCGCCGATTCACACAGCTATCGTGAACTCCCGATACGATTGGCCGACTTTGGTCGTCTTCACCGCAACGAGCGTTCAGGTGTAACGCACGGACTGACTCGCGTACGTTCTTTCGTTCAGGATGATGCGCACATCTTCTGCACTCTCGATCAAGTCAGTGACGAGATCAACTCGTTCCTGAAAATGCTGAGTGAGGCGTACGACACACTCGGGTTCGATAGTTACCGACTCGAACTTTCGTTGCGACCTGAAAAACGTGTCGGCACTGATGAAATGTGGGACACAGCGGAAACGGCTCTCACTGAATTATTGGATACTTTAGGCGTTGATTACACGTCAGAAGCCGGAGAAGGGGCTTTCTACGGGCCCAAGATCGACATATTCGTTCCCGACGCTATTGGTCGAGACTGGCAGCTTGGAACGGTTCAGCTCGACTTTTCACTGCCTGAGCGCTTCGACATGGAATACGCGGCTGAAGATGGAACGCGTCAGCGTCCGGTAGTTATTCATCGAGCCATGTACGGTTCGCTCGAACGATTCTTGGGTGTGCTCATCGAACACCTCTCGGGAGCGTTCCCGCTTTGGATGGCTCCGGTGCAGGCTGTAGTAGTTCCGATTGCCGATCGCCACATCGACTTCTGTAACGAAGTTGGTGCAAAGCTGAAGGCAGCTGGAATTCGAGTGAACGTTGATGACTCTAACGATCGAATGAACTCGAAAATCAGGCAGGCACAGCTACAAAAAGTGCCATACATGCTTGTGGCTGGCGATCAAGAAATTGAAGCAGGAACTGTCGCAGTGCGAACACGTACCGGCGAGAACCTCGAACCGATGACAGTTGATGAAGTCGTCGACAGATTCCTCAAGCAAATCGAAGAACGTTCATAACTGAACGTTTCCCTACGTTAAATCACCAGAAAAAATCCACGAAATCTAGTAGGTCGTCAATTTGACTGCCTATTAGTTGTTGTGTAGCCTCGAATCGCTTGTTACGCGTTCAGTGCTCCATCTGAAATGGTGCAGTCTGTATCGTGTCTCCAGCATTGTGTCTAGAGCAAGTATTTGCAGAGTGTGGCTTCCTAACGGATGTCACTATGGATCAGTAACCCCAAATGACATCTGACGACATCACGATACATCGAGGATTAACGGGCGTTTACTTTGACAGGAGTGACACAACCTTCATCGATGGAAAAGAGGGTGTTCTTGAATACCGGGGCTATAACATCAATCAGCTCGCTGAGCAGTCGACGTTTGAAGAGACGGGATACCTGCTCGTTCACGGCAAGCTTCCGACTCAGTCTGAACTCAATGAATTCGACGCCGAGCTTAAGGCTGCCCGAGATCTTCCTGAGCAGATTTTCGATGTTGTCGAACTGGTAAAAGACTCGCACCCAATGGATGCGCTTCGAACTGCCGTATCTGCACTGGCTTCGTTCGACGAAGATCGTAACGACAACTCTCCGGAAGCAACGATCCGAAAAGGTAACCGCCTTACTTCGCAGGTTCCTTCGATCGTTATGGCGCACCACAATATTCGCCAGGGTAAAGACCCGATCAAGCCAAGTACGACTCTGAATCATGCTGGAAACTTCCTTTACATGCTTAACGGCGACGAGCCGAGTGACGACACGGCTAAGTTGATGGATAAAGACTTTGTTCTTCACGCAGACCACGGTTCAAACGCTTCAGCTTTCACTGCCCGAGTGGTCGCTGGCACATCCGCCGACATTCACGGTGCGGTAACTGCAGGAATTGCTGCTCTATCAGGCCCTTCACATGGTGGAGCTGCTGAGAACGTCATGCAGATGGCAAAAGAAATTGGTAAGCCAGAAAATGCTGCCGACTATGTAAAAAACCTGCTTTCGAACCGTGAACGAGTCATGGGATTCGGTCACCGTGTCTACAAGGCAGAAGACCCACGAGCTGGTCACTTACGAGCTGGAGTAAAGAAACTCAGTGAAGAGATGGGTCAGCCAGAGTGGTACCAAATTCTCGAAGCAGTAGTCGAGGCAATGCAGCCTTACGCTCGCCGTGGAATCCACGTGAACGTCGACTTCTTCGCTGGTGTTATCTACTACCTGAACGGTTTTCCTCAGGATCTGTTCGTGCCGATCTTCGCGGTTGGTCGAATTCCTGGCTGGACGATTCAGGTTGTTGAGCAGTTCAGACACAACATTCTGATTCGACCTCTGCTTCAGTACACAGGCGAACACGACCGACAGTACGTTCCTATAGCAGACCGATAGGCGTTTGCGTTAGCTACGGGCGTCAACGTATGACTCGGATCAGCGGTGCAGCCTCCCTCACGCTCTGGGAGGAAGGACTCGTTTAGTCGCGCTTGTGACGTTGTTACTCTGCTCCGAGTTGCAATCTACTCATCTCCTAACCCCTTCCCGTATGAAGGGGGACAGGGCAGTCCGTTCGTTCTCTCTCACATATAGAATCTCGAGATGCTTTGGCATTCCGTTTTTTATTCCAAAAATCCATGACAGCGTTCAATGACAACAATGACCTTGAACAACGGCTGTTCGATCACATCGCTCAGTACGGGCCGATCACGTTCGAGGCGTTCATGGACGCGGCTCTGTACGATGAGCAAAATGGCTACTACCCGAGTAGACGACGACATCCCGGCTCAACACCAGTAGGTACCGACGGTGACTACTTCACCAGCCCTTCGAGTCATCCTGCGTTTGGCGCCCTTCTGGCACTTCAGTTAGAAGAGATGTGGCGAAATCTGGGGACACCTGACGATTTCACTGTGGTCGAAATGGGCGCCGGAGATGGCGTACTTCGATCAGATATAACTGAATACGTTCAACGTGAACTTCCTGAATTTGCCAGCGCAATATCGTACGTTGCGACCGATCTATCACCTCCCGATGGAACTGACGCTGTTAGTGATAACTCAGCGTTACCGGTTGGAATTACCGGATGCGTTATTTCTAACGAGCTACTCGATGCACATGCAGTGAATCAATTCGTTGTTCAGGACGGCGAAGTTCGAGAAATATACGTCGACTATCAAGATGGGCAGTTCGTGGAATCGCTCGGTGAAGTGAGTGATCCTGAAATCACCGGGCGTGTGGATCCGTTTTTAGGCTCGCTACCAGAGTTATATCGAGGAGAAGTGAATTTGCGCCTCGGTTACTGGGCCGATTCGGTTGCTGCGACTCTCGAACGTGGATACGTCGTGACTATCGACTACGGCTACGACCGTCCCGAGTTGTACAAGCCAACCCGCGTCGACGGATCGCTGCGTTGCTACTACCAGCACACTCTTAGTCAAAATCTTTTGAGCCGCATTGGCAAACAAGACATCACTGCTCACGTCGATTTCACAACTGTCGATCATATGCTGATGGTTATGGGAATAGAACGGATCGGAAAACCTTCGCAGCAAGAGTTTTTATCTAACGTGGGTATCGATGCATTTCTCAGTGAAGTGAACGAACGAGCTATGACAGGCAAAATATCCAGAACCGAGGCTCAAGAAGATATCGCCGGGATCGGATCGTTGATCGATCCTGAAGGGCTTGGTCGTTTCAGGGTTGCGGTTCATTCTCGTGCTGATGAGGGCGAGAGCGAGCGTTTACGGTCACTAACGGGAGTCGTTGGCGGTTTGCCGCTCGCTGGTGGTCACAACGCTCCACTGCTGAACGATTCGGTAGCAGATCACGCGAGACTACTTCGGGCAAGCAATCCATTGGGATTGCCCCGCCAACCGCAGCCGAGCGAAATGCCAACTTGGGAACAACTGTTCAGCGACGATCCATAGATGATTGTTACACCTGAGACCATCCATTATCGGTCGATTCAGGTTAAGATTTGATACGCCGACAAATAAGAGTGAGCTTGGA
>JAPKFF010000118.1:0-5547 GCA_028821715.1 Dehalococcoidia bacterium | reverse complement strand
TATCGCAGCTTGTACTCCTCCGAAACCACCGCCCAGAACCAGAACTTTCCTACTGGCCATACTTTTCTGCTCCCCACATTCGTATGCAGCCTATGCAGGCTTATCCAAAAACGACTGCGGCGCCAGCTTATCGGTTTTGTAGGAGCGATGGTGCGGAAAGTCGCTACTCGGGGATGCTATTTGAAACTCGTGTGAGCCGATCTTTGGCGTCGCATGCTGTGTCGGCTATCGTGGAATTTTGAATTTCACGTCGAATCACTTCGGGATCCATGAATGCAACCTGAGTTACGCCGCCAAATTCCTGAATCACAATGTTGCAGAGTAAAAGGAGTCCCGCTCTCGGTTCAGCATTTAGAACGTTGTTGGCAAGATTCGGGTTACAGGCGCCGGGAATGAGGTTTTTCGGATGACCTATATCCAACTTTTTCTTTAGTGTCGCTTGCCCGTCGATCTCAGCGAGAATCCCGAATCCCTCTTTAGCGAACGCCGCAGTGACCGCTTCGATTGCTTCATCGAATCCGAGATTTGTAGTGCGCAGTATTACGTAATTGATAGTTGCCAATGTCATATAAATATTCCAAGAGGCTACGTGGCAGTCGGCTGTCGTTACTGAACCCGACATGATCCAAGATAGATTGCGGCGTATGTGGATGATCTAAATAATCGTGAAGGGGACGTGTAAGATTCCGCTGAATACAGAATTCGAAGATTTCGGTGTTGCCGAACTAAGTTCACGAACAAAAACCACGATCCGAAAGAACAATCTGAAAATGCGACTGACCAAACCGTCTTACTCCGTAGATTGGGGCGAATCGTGTGACACGATGGTTGCGTTGGGCGGATCGACCAAGGGCGGGAATACCGTTTTCGCTAAAAACAGCGATAGGCCACACGACGAGCCTCAGCCATTGATCCAGATTGGAGCTGCTGATTACTCGGGCGGATTTTCCGGGACCCAGTTCGTCGATGTGCCGCAAGCTGCACACACGTACAGGCACGTCGGATCGAAGCCGTATTGGTGCGCTGGGTACGAGCATGGATATAACGAGCATCAGGTTGTAATTGGTAATGAGGCACTTCCTTCGCTGTTAATTGAATCGAGTGATCCGAAATTAGTAGGCATGGAAGTGCTGAGACTTGGACTCGAACGGTCGAAGTCGGCTGAAGAAGCGGTCGACATTATCACCGGGCTAACCTCAGAGTTTGGTCAGGGTAAATTTTCAAACTCTGCCGGAGTACGCACATACGACAATATTTTCCTGATCGGCGATCCAACGTCGGCTTATGTGGTTGAGTGCGTGGGTCATGATTGGGCCGTGAAGCAGGTCGAAAACGTCACTTCGATATCCAATATTTCTCAGATTGGCGCAGATGCTGATCGTGTGTCACCTGGTGCAAAATCTCAGGCGACTAAATTGGGTCTTTTTGAGACGGGATTTTGGAGATAATTTTGCTTTTAGCAGCGCATTCGCCGACCCTAAAAATTCTTCAAGCGGACTCGCAAGGCAGTGTCGATCTGATGCAATGTTGGGACGGGATGCCGGTCAATTGGACGTGCGCTCGATGATCGAAGTATTGACCGATCATTCTGACGGCGAGAACCCGGATGAAGATCGTGTAGTCGATCTAGCAGGTAATTTGTCGATCTGCCTACACCGAACCATTGGTGATTCAACGGGTGCTTCGACTGCGAGCTTGGTCGCTGATCTCTGCGTCACCGACGAACGATTGCCGATTTACTGGACCGGGCTCTATTCACCGTGCATGACCGTTTTTCTGCCTAATTTCATCGAAGGCGAGCTGCCGGGCGTACTCGGAATCGGTGGTGAACTCGAGAGTGCTGATAGTCCGTGGTGGGATTTCTACCGACTCACTCAGCTGGGCGTTAGGGCTGGAGTTGAGGCTCGGGTAGAGATTAGATCGGAACTGGCGAATCTTCAAAACGAGTTGTTCGAATCGGCTTACGAAGTCGCTAAAACCGGCCTAGAAATGATTGGAAACGGTGCGGTCGATGCCGCAGCGGAGATGTTGACAAAATACATGGCCGAGAACGCTCAGCGGGTGATTTTGAAAGTAAAATCGATGGTTCCTACTATTGCACCAGTCAGCTAGTTATTCGTAAATATGAGAGCTATTCGTTGAAGAACAGTAAAAATCAAGAAGATCTCGATCTTCAGCAGATTCTAAAAGCTGCCGATAATGCCGCCGCGGCCGCGAGCGAAGTGCTACTTGAAAGATTTCGACCCAATTCAGCCAAAGCACTTGATTCGTTCTACAAATCGCCAAATGCTCTCGTTACCGATGCCGATTTGGCTGCTGATAAGGCGATTACCGAAGCGCTCAAAGCGTCAAACGCCCCCGGACGAATACTTTCCGAGGAGAGCACAACTCATATTTCCGACGATGACTCGCTTACGTGGCTCGTTGATCCTCTTTGCGGAACGGTTCCGTTCAGCACTGGAATGGATCACTGGGGAGTGAATATCGCCTTACGAAAAGATGGCGAGTTGATTGCGGCGTCGCTTCCGCTGCCGTCGCTCGGTGAACTACTTTCTGCTACCAAAGGTAACGGAGTAATCCGAAACGGTGAACCGTTTACTGCCTCTTCGCCAAGGCAAAAGCTATCTGAATCGACAATCGGTTTAGAAGTAGATGGACCCGAAGAGTGGCGAACGAGACTGGCTGGCGATCTTGATTGGATTCCGTCGGTTAGTCAGATAAATACGTTCGCTTCTGCCGCCTACCCAATTGCACTGGTGTGCCTCGGTCGACTGCCTGCAGGAGTGTTCTACGGCATCGAACCAATGCACTTCGCTGCGGGTGCCATGATTGCCAGTGAGCTTGGTATACGCGTGACTGACGAATTAGGCGCGCCAATTGACTGGTCGAAAGACGACGAGATTTCGGTAGTAGTCATAGGCTGGCCTGTGATTCACGAACAGCTACTTTCAGCGATGGCGAAGTAGTGGGCGAATAACGGTTCAAACGTGCTCAACGTAAATCTTTAGCTCAGATGCATTGAATTCGGCTGATTCAAGAAACTTCGAATAGCGATCGTCTTCTGACCGCGCCTGTCGTTCAAGTGTCTGGACCAGCTTTTTTCCGATTCCGGCTCTGGGCAGTGTTGGATCAACTGCCATTTCGACGATTCTCGCTCAGGGTGGTAGTCAGTATGCGATCGTTTGGCGTTCAGCAAGCAAGAATCCTGTTAACTCTGACTCTGTTTCGTAAACGTAGCAGCCCCGCCGGGGTACTGAAGCCAATAGAGTTCGATGATCGAAAGTAGCTGATTTACGTGCATATCTCAGGTGGAATATCGACCTAGCGAATCTGGTGGACGTTTGCATCTGATGAATCAGGGATGCATGGCAAGTGACTCTCTGATCAATCGATTCGATCCATTGGTGGGCGCAGTTTAGCGGTGCGTTGGAAAACTACGAATGCACGGTGGTTACGAGAAGCCGATTACTGTTTGACTGAGACGCTTTTTGAACGTAGCTTTGGCAGGCGATTTTCCGCAACCTTGTCGATTATCGATTGGCTTTTTTGTATATACAGATCGAGAAAAAGTATGCCGTTCAACGTAAACCACATCCACCTGAAGTCCAGTGACCCTAAGAAAACTGCCGATTGGTTCGTAGAGGCTTTTAAGGTTGAGATCACTTCTGACAGCGTTCGACCTGTTGGCGACCGTTTCATTACAACCATGACCGAGGGTGGACTCGCTATCAACATTTCGTCAGAACGAACAGACGAGAAGCTAGGCCCTGCCGATGCGAATCCACACTACGGTCTTGAGCACTTTGGCTTCGATACTGACGATATGGATTCCGATATTGCCCGGTTGGTTGAGCTCGGAGCTGAACTTAAAGAGGGCCCGATCAACAACGGCGGCGGAGTGAGCATTGCGTTCGTAGCGGCTCCCGGCGACATCCGAATCGAACTCATCCACCGGCAGTAATAATGCGTTTTCTGCGAGGCCGGTCGATGGTGACTGAATCGCTGGGGTGGATCTGCTGATCATTAGATTCCTTCTCTGACTGACCTGATGATTGGAATTCCTGGCATCTTGATATAGATGGTCACCGCTTTGGCGGTTGGTAATTGGTTGTATGAAAATAGCGAAAAATTATCCTAATACCATTGAAGATCGTATGAGTTTACGTTGAGAGAGGTCTTGCGGGTTTGTGAGTACAGTTCGCAATCATATTTTTAGTTTTCAAGTACGCCCCGATCGCAAGGGTTGAAGTTCAGGATAATTAGGAGGCTGTTCGTGCTCGACAATCGTCCGATGCATCTAGAAATCTGGAACAATGACCTCGTTCGGTTAACACACTTTCAGACGAACTACAGAGGCGAAATTAATGGGCAGATTTGACGGTCGGAGCGCAATTATTACTGGTGGTGCGTTAGGTATTGGCCGCGGGTGCGCTCGACGAATAGCAGCCGATGGCGGTAGCGTATTGATTGTCGACGTGAATGAATCCGCTGGGGCGAACACCGTCAAAGAAATTCGTGCAGCCGGTGGGAAAGCCGAATTAATGGCTGGCGATGTCTCCAAGCAATCGACTGCCGAAGATATGGTCGAAAACGCTGTTTCATCGTTCGGTCGACTAGATCTTCTCGTCCAAAACGCCTATGCCGGTGCAGCCAATGCAGGTAGTGCGGTGGAAGTAGAACCTGAGAACTGGCACAGCGGCATGGATCTCCTCGTTGGGGCGTTGTATCTGGGAGCCAAGTACGCCGTTCCTGCGATGGAAGAATCAGGCACCGACCCTGATTTAGAGCAGACCTCTTGGACTGGTGCCGGTCGACGACATGGAAATCCACCAGCACAAAACGTTGGTCGAATCGTGAACATGGCGTCAGTGCATGGACTTCATCAGGCTCCTCGGTCGTTGATTTATAACGCAGGTAAAGCAGCGGTGATCGGATTAACTAAGCAGATGGCGATCGACTTTGGGCCGCTTGGAATCACCGTCAACGCAATTGCTCCCGGTCACATCGTGACCGAACGAGGTGATGAGCACTGGAACGAGGCCGGAAATGACGCAGGGTTCAGGTTATTTGAGCTGCACTACCCTGTTCGTCGAACGGGTGTTCCTGAGGATATTGCGAACGCTGTTGGATTCCTGTGCTCAAACGAGGCATCGTTCATTACGGGTCACGTTATGGCAGTTGATGGCGGCATGACGATTCAGCTTCAAGAAAACTTGGTGATGGACTCGAAGGACTACATCGTCGCCAACCCCGATCTAAAGACTCATTTTGATTCCAAGCGTGGCGAGTCACGGTTCTAAGTGTCGGTGGCACGATTTCTTAAGAGATTGCAGGCATGGTTCGGCGATGGATATTCGCAAGTTTCAGGAATCTGATTTCACCGAAGTAATCGCTATATGGGAGCGGTGAGAACTTTTTCGTCCACAAAACGATCCCGACCGGGATATCGATTTCAAGATGACGTTCCAGCCTGATCTGTTTTTCGTTGGAGGAGAAGACAAACCGATCATCGCAACGGTTATGGCGGAGCACGAGGGTTGTCCCAGA
>JAPKFF010000022.1:0-23976 GCA_028821715.1 Dehalococcoidia bacterium | reverse complement strand
TCGCTAGATCGACGTATTCAGGGGATACGTCATACCCAACAAAATGGCGGTCATTCTTCACTGCGGCGAGTGCGGTAGAGCCAGTCCCCATAAACGGATCTAATACTACTTCATCTGAAAATGTGTAAAGCTGAATCGCTCGTCTAGGAAGTTCTTCTGGGAATGGAGCAGGGTGCCCCACTTGCTTTGCTGATTGCGGAGAAAATTCCCAAACGCTCTTCGTAAATTCGAGAAATTCAGCTCTCGTAATTGTTGATTCACGTTCCTCGATCGCTTTTCGACCGAACGGCGGCTTTTGGAATACTAGTATGTATTCGTGAGTGTCGCGAAGGGTAGGATTCGACGCTGACATCCAACTGCCCCATGCGGTCGAAGTGCCAGCACCAGCGGATTTATTCCAGATCACTTCTCCACGCATATGAAAGCCAACATGGGCGGCTTGCTCGATGATGTAGGCGTGAAGCGGTATGTACGGCTTTCGACCGAGATTCGCCACGTTTACGAGTGCACGTCCGCCGTCGACCAATACCCGGAACGTTTCTTCCATGACGTTGCCGATTAGCTGCATGTATTGCTCGTGTGTCAGATCGTCGTCGTATACCTTGCCAACGTTATACGGAGGCGAAGTGATCATGAGGTGAACTGATCGGTCGGGAAGCTCGGACATTTTCTCGCTGGTGTGAGCGATGAACGAGTCGAGAAATTCGTCGGGAACCGATTGCTCGGGCTCCGGTTTTTTGTTCAGACTTTCCCTGTCGGTAGGCTGAAGCGCACGCGCGTAGTACTCGGAAGAATCGTGACTGAATCTTCCGTTTGTCCCGAAGGCAGAGGTACTTGTTGGGCGCTGTTTTGGAGCAGCTTTTGAACGACGTGGCATCTTGTGTAAGAGGATGCTAGCAGTTGGCGCGCGCTAGCGCGAATCTAAGTTGCACGATTGCCTACATATTAGGCGTGATTACTTGGTCGCTTGGTCCAAGATGCTAATGAGGTCGACAGCTTTCTTACCACCTTCTGCGCCCTTGGCCGTAATGCCTTCGTCGAACATTTGGATACAGAATGGACACGACACAGCCACGGTATCGGCACCGGTTTCGAGGAACTGGTCGGTTCGCATGTGATTCACACGATTGCCTTCCTCCTCCATCCACATTCGACCACCACCAGCACCACAGCAGAATGCTTGTTCCTGATTGCGATCCATTTCGACGAAGTCCAAGCCGGGGATCGAACTCATGATCTCCCGAGGCGCACCGAACTCGCCGTTGTGACGTCCGAGATAGCAAGAGTCGTGGTAGGTGACCGTACCGATCTTCCCAATCCCAGCTTCGGTCGGCTTTAGCTTGCCCTCTTTTAGCAGTTCACCGACGAACGCCGTGTAGTGAATCACGTCGTAGTTTCCGCCGAGCTGCGGATATTCGTTCTTCATCGTGTTGAAGCAATGGGGGCAGGTAGTGATGATCTTCTTCACGTCGTACTGTTTGAACTTACCAATATTGGTTTCGGCCTGCATTTGGAACAGGTATTCGTTACCTAATCGCCGTGCAGGATCGCCAGTGCAAGTTTCTTCGTCGCCGAGCACGGCAAAATCGACTCCGGCCTTCCGCAATACAGAAGCCATTGAGCGCGTAGTGTCTACTCCTCGCTGAACGAGAGCACCAGAACAGCCGACCCAGAACAGCACTTCCGACTCCGGCTTTTCGGCAAGAGTTGGAATATCTAATCCGTCCATCCACGAAGTACGTGTGAGAGTTGTGCCACGCCACGGGTGACCCCGTTGCTCGATCGACTGCAAAGCCGACTGTGCGGTATCGGGAGTGCTTGCTTCTTCAAGAGTGAGGAACCGGCGCATATCTACGATTGAGTCGATGGGGTTAATCTCGACTGGGCAGGCGTCGAGACATGCAGCACAAGTTAGACAGCTCCAAAGAACATCATCGCCGATAGCGTCATGCACCATCGAGGTCGCAGGCTCGGGAGGGGTTTCGCCTTCAGGCGTACCCAGCAAAACAGGAGTCCGTTCTTCCATATACCCGCGCATGCCCTGGATTAGTTTTCGCGGTGATAACGGCTTACCTGAGGCCCACGCAGGACAGGCGTCCTGACATCGACCGCAGTTGGTGCAAGCGTCAAAGCTCAGGGCTTGTGTCCATTGAAGGTCAGGAATGTCTTTTGCACCGAAAGTTTCGAGTGTTTCGAAATCACCCATCGGTTTTAGTGCGCCTAGCGGTCGAAGCGATCGGTAATACCAGTTCATCGGGCTAACGATCATGTGGGTAAATCGACTGAATCGGGCTGAGGCGTAAATAATCGCCGATACGAATATTCCGGCATGAACCCACCACGTGGCGGCGTGGGTCGATTCGAGAGATGACGAGCTGAAGCCTAGACCCAGTAATGCTTTGGCGAAGACCCAGCCGATTGGCGACCAGACAGCAACTGATCTGTCGTAGTAGCTAGACATTGGGTTGAGCTCAGTGGCACCAATTCGTAGACCTTCAATAAGGAAGCCACTAATGAGCAGGCTAAACAAGAAAGTGAGAACGATACCATCGTCGAGTGCTGTGTTTAAGCGACCTGGGCGAATCACATATCGCCGCCATGCCGCCATCGATAATCCGACAGCGGCTAGTCCGCCTCCAAACACGTCCCAAACGAATCCGAGCGGTACTCGGGCGTGGGCGGATGGCCATGTCCAATCGAGATATTTTTCGGCGTTGAACTCTAAAGCTGCGATCGTCGTTGCGAGAAGTAGGATAGAGAAGCCCCAAAATATCGAGAAATGCATGATTCCGGGATAGAGGCTACGTTTACGAACAAACTGCTTGTGGGCGAAGAGTCCAACTGTAAGTAGAGCAAGGAACGCTTTCCAGCGGTTGGACGTCGGTCCAAGATCGACATCAGCTCTGGCGGTGTGCCACATCTTCCAGCGACGTCGGAGCGCATATGCGATCGACGCTAGGGCGATGGGTGCGATGAGGTAGACCAACGCTCCGGTGAACGGATACCCGATGTTCCAAAACTCAGTGCGGCCTGCGAATTCGGACATAACCGTACTTTCATCCTCCGCTAGTTAACTCGAATGATACTTGAAATCGTGAATGGGGACAGTTTATGTGCTGCCCGAGAGTTGTGTCGTCTATGATGCCGCTTGGAACACCGATAGTACTAGCGAGAATTACTTTATGAACAAGCGAACACTTGCACTCGCTTAGGCAAGTCGATCTAGTTGATGAGGCGGCTCCACATAAGTACTGAAGAACCGGTTATTAGCCATAAGACGATGTTGATCATAAGCGGCTTATCTTTCATCAGAATTTCTTCTGGTGCCTCGCCGACTCCTTTGACGTGGATCAGGTACAGATAGCGTAATACACCGTAGGCCACGAACGGAATGGTGAGCATCATTGAGTGGTCGCTCGGTACGTTTGCTTCGGTCACACCGGTGCTGAACGTATAGAGCGTGTACGAAATAAGAGTTGCCGTAGCGACTACATTGATCAGATTGTCTAGTAGCGGCACTGTGTATTCGCTAAGAATTGAGCGTTGTGCCTCTGAGCTAATGCCTGCGATAGAAAGCTCGTTGCGACGTTTAGCGAGAGCAACAAATAGTGCACCGAGAGCGGTGACCACGTACAACCACGGTGAAATGGTCAAATTTAGTTCAGTTGAAGAACCAGACTGATTGATAATTGCATGGTCAATAGCAATTGAACCTGCAACCGCACGGATAACGAATCCGGACGCCACTGCCATAACGTCGATCAAAACGATGTTCTTCAGCCACCAGCTGTAAGCAATGTTCGTTGCTAAATACGCCGCAGCAGTAATCACCATGGGAATTGAAATGAGCGTTGAAATCGCCAGTGCTGCGACGATCATGGTTACGGCAATACCAATTACCCACAGAGTACTGATTTTACCGGCTGAAATAGGCCTGAACTTCTTACGTGGATGAGCACGATCGTGTTCGGCATCGACCCAATCATTAATGAAGTAAATCGCAGCTGAGAGAAGTACGAAAATACCCAGGGCTGTAAAAGCCCTTCCGATGATGGCTGCCATGCCGCCGATATCATCGCCGCTGTACCAAATATTGACAGTGAAGAATAGAGGGACGAGAACGAGACCATTCTTGACCATCTGTTTAGGACGAGATTCCTGGATGATTGCCTTCAAACTTGGAATGTGCGCTACCCTCTTATTAACTTCCTGATCTGCTGTCATATAAGCGATGATAGGTGCTATCGGAAATATAGGTCAATTTGAGACGCACACGAGAATCATCGAAAAAGATGCCAGCCAGCCCGAAAATACGCCTCGACAAGTTAATTCTTGAGAGAAGGCTCGCCCCCGACATTAATGAGGCGACTGCACTGGTTATGGCTGGAAAAGTCTTAGTGCCGAACGAACGTCGTTCGCCTACCCCGGGAATGCAAGTCAGATCCGACATAGAAATTTCGGTCGTTCCTGATAAACGGTTCGTTTCACGCGGTGGCGAGAAGCTTGCCCGAGCATTTGAAATGTTCGATGTACACGCAAGTGGTTTGACGTGTCTCGACGTTGGGGCCTCGACCGGCGGCTTCACCGACTGCTTGCTTCAGTTGGGAGCTAGGAAGGTCTACGCCGTCGATACGGGCCGCGGTCAGCTTCATCAGAAATTATTCAGCGACGAACGAGTCGTGAGTATGGAGCGAACGAACTTGGTCGATGGCAACGGACTTCCCGAGCAGGTTGATTTGGTTGTTGCCGACGTGTCGTTCACATCGTTGGAATCGGTATTGCCGACCGCAATCGATCAACTCAAAGCAGGTGGGCAAGTGGTGGTTCTTCTCAAACCGCAATTTGAAGCAAAAAAAATGGAAGTCCCTAGGGGCGGCGTGATTACAGATCCATTGATCCATGCCACTGTGATCGGTCGATTTGTGAAATGGGCAGGTGAATCGAAGATACGTGTTCGCAATCTCACTAACTCGGGGATACTCGGTGACAAGGGAAACCGGGAGTTTCTACTGCATCTCGAGCCTCAGAGCCCACCTTCGTAGAAAATAGCATGGTTGCCGCTTGTGTTCGCGTTGACCGACTCTGTTGAACCCGTTAAAATTAGTGATTGATTCGCCTTCAAGTTACTGATCTACTTAGCGAACTCGATACTTGCGACGTAATTTTGCGTTCAAGGAACTGAACGGACTGATCTCGAGCATTTATATCTGTGATAGAGACCCCAGGCCCGATCATCCCTGAATCCGACGACAAGCCGCATGAAGAGTGCGGGATCGTTGGTGCTTACGTACCCGGCGAAAGCGTAGCTCGTACCGTATTCTTTGGATTGTTTGCTTTACAGCATCGTGGTCAGGAAAGCGCCGGAATCGCCACATCTCAGGGCGATAAAATCCATCTCAAAGCAAAGATGGGCCTCGTATCTCAAGTATTCCGAGAAGAGACCCTCGCCGTATTACCCGGTCATTTGGGAATCGGTCATACCCGTTACTCGACTATGGGTGGCAGCAAAGAATACAATGCACAGCCGTTGATTTCTAAAGGGCAACGGGGTGAGATTGCCGTTGGGCACAACGGAAACGTAATAAACGCTGCCGCACTCCGGGTCGAAATGGCCGAGGAATTCGGGTCGACGTTCGAGAAGACTTCCGATACCGAGGTTATCGCCGAGTTATTTGCTAAAGCCCCCGGCAACGATTGGTTCGAAGTTTCCGCTTATGCAATGCGCCGCCTCAAAGGTGCCTATTCGCTGGCGATAATGACCAAAGACAAGCTGATCGCAGTTCGTGATCCGCTTGGAATCCGCCCTTTGTGTCTCGGCACATTAAACGGCGGTTGGGTCGTAGCATCTGAAACCGCTGCTCTGGATAACCTTGGAGCCGAGTTTGTACGCGAACTCGAAAACGGTGAAACTCTGGTAATCGACGAAAACGGCGTTGAGTCGAAAATATGGTCGGGCGCTCGTTCGAACCATGCTATGTGCGTGTTCGAGCAAATATATTTCGCACGGCCTGACAGTATTCTCAACGGTGAACTCGCATACGAAACGCGGCAACGTCTTGGGGCTGAAGTCTACCGAGAGCATCCTGTAGAAGCCGATATCGTTGTTGGTATTCCTGACTCATCGACTCCACACGCTGTTGGTCTCGCCGCAGCTGCGAAGATTCCGTATGCGGAAGCAATCATTCGTAATCGTTACGTTGGTCGCACATTTATCCAACCTGATCAAAAGTCGCGAGCGCAGGGCGTGCAGACCAAATTTAACGCCATGCGTGGTGTTGTCGACGGCAAGCGATTATTGGTTGTCGACGACTCGATCGTGCGAAGCACGACCATTACTCGCGTTATAAAGATGTTGCGTCATGCGGGTGCCGCTGAAGTGCACGTTCGTGTTGCCTCTCCACCGATAAAATCGACCTGCCACTTCGGTGTGGATATGGCTACTCTAAGCGAGTTGATCGCAGCCAAAATGACGATCGAGGAAATCACTAAGTACATCGACGCAGATTCGCTCGCTTACTTATCGGTCGATGGTCTTCTCCGAGCGGTACGGGCACCCAAAAACTCCTATTGCACGGGCTGTTTCACGGGCAACTATCCAATCCCAGTTCAACTTGAAATGAACAAAATGGGATTCGAAGCTGTAACTGCCGATAAAATCAGGTAGTTCTCTTAGTGACAGTTGGCGCATTAAAGACTCTTTAGTACCCCTACTGAACGTATACTTATCTGCTGATTATTACGCATCTGATTTGTGACAGACAAATTCGTTCACGGGAGCCGAAATCATGACTGATCGCCCAGCAGGCAAGACCTACGCTGATGCAGGTGTAGACCTAGATGCGGCGGCCTCGGTAAAGAGCACCATCAAAGACATCGCAGCAGCAACTTTGGGTGCCTCTGTCGTCGCCGGTCCTGGTGGATTTGGCGGAGTGATAGATCCTGACCCTGCTGGCGATACGTTACTGGTGGCAAGCACTGATGGCGTCGGGACTAAATTGCGAATAGCCGATGCTCTAGGTGCTCACGATACGATCGGTGCCAGCATCGTGAACCACTGCATCAACGATATTCTTCCCGCAGGCGCACGACCGTTATTCTTTCTCGATTACATTGGTCTTAGTCGGTTCGATCCAGACAAAATTGCACAGATCGTTTCAGGTCTCGCAAAGGCCTGTTCATCCGCCGGTTGTGCATTGCTCGGTGGTGAAACAGCCACAATGCCTGATATCTACCACGGCAATGATTATGACCTAGCCGGTTTTATCGTTGGAACGGTTAGAAAAGACGCACTGCTGAAACCCGAGAACACCAGTGAAGGTGATGTGATTATGGGATTGGCTTCCGATGGTCTTCACACCAACGGATATTCGCTAGTTCGATCGGTATTTGAAACCGATCAGAATCCGTCAGTACTCACAACGAACGTACCAGAAACATCTCACACGCTCGGCGAGATGCTTTTGCGTCCGCACTTGAGCTATCTGGACGCACTTAGTCCTGTTCTCGACAAGATCAAGGGGCTCGGCCACATCACGGGCGGAAGCTTCGATAAGAATATTCCACGAGCACTCGCCGATGATCTTGGTGCTGACGTCGACATTTCAACTTGGGATGTGCCGCCATTGTTCAAATTTATCCAAGCGCAAGGACGAATTGAAGATCAGGAAATGTTCAGAGTCTTCAACATGGGCGTTGGTATGACAATCATCGTTGAGCCGGGTCTTGCTGATGATGTGCTTAATAGCGTGCCGGGAGCATTCATAGTAGGTGGAGTCGTGAAACGAACGCCCGGTGAAGAGCGCACGAAGCTTATTGGTCTTTAGCCACAGTTTTCAGAGCGGTAGAACACCCGCCCGATAAAGAACAGAACATATAGAACAAAAGAAACGAGAATAATTTGAGGGCGCTACTTTCTGCATTCGACCGAACCGGACTCGTCGACTTCGCCAAGGTATTGGCCGACGCCGGTTTTGAACTACTGAGTACCGGTGGCACGGCAAAAGAGCTTGAAAAATCTGGTCTCGACATCACTGAAGTTGCATCTGTAACTGGCGCGCCAGAGATTCTCGATGGTCGCGTAAAAACCCTTCATCCTCGAATTCATGGCGGACTTCTTGGTAAGCGGAATAATCCCGCTCATGTCGCCGAAATGAAAGAACAGGGCATCGAGGGTATCGATGTTGTTGTAAACAACCTCTACCCGTTCCAGCAGACCATCGCCAATCCTGATGTGACTCTCGATGACGCATTGGAGAACATCGACATAGGTGGTCCGGCAATGACTCGAGCTGCAGCCAAGAATTTTCCTGATGTAGTAATCATAGTTGACCCTTCCGACTACGGAACAATTGGTGAATTACTGACCAGTGGCAATGTTTCGATGGACGAACGACGTCGTTTAGCCGCTAAGGCGTTCCAGCATGTAGCCTGTTACGACACGCTGATCTCTGCGTACTTGCGTGAGCCAGATGCAAAGGGTGACGACAAGACCAAGCTGTTCCCTCAGGAACTTACGTTCAGTTGGAACCGTGTCGCCATTCCTCGATACGGCGAGAACCCGCATCAGGCAGGTGGAATCTATGTAACTCCCGGCGAACCCGGCGGAATCGTCAATACGAAGAAGTTGCACGGCATCGACATGTCGTACCTCAACTACTTCGATGCCGATGCTGCTTGGGTGTCGGCAAACTCGTTCCAGTCACTTGGTCAGCACTGCGTCTCTGTGGTCAAGCACGCCAATCCGTGTGGACTCGCCACTGACGATAACCAGACAGAGGCGTACCGCAAGGCATACGCTGGCGATACGATCTCGGCTTTTGGTGGAATCGTAGGATTCAACACCGTAGTCACCGCTGAGACCGCGATGGCGATGAAGGGCGTGCTCTATGACAACATCGTAGCGCCGGGTTATGAACCTGAGGCTCTGGAAATATTAAGCAAACGCAAGCGCACTCGTGTCCTCGAAGTTAAGCCTTCAGAAACACCGTTATTGAACGTCAGAAATGTCACTGGTGGGGCGCTTGTTCAGCAGCCTGACAATATCGTTGAAGATCCATCGTCTTGGACGATAGTTACCAAGAAACAGCCTACTGAACAGCAACTCTCTGACCTGGCGTTCGCTTGGAAGGCTTGCCAGTTGGTTCACTCCAACGCTATAGTTTTTGCCAAAAATTCAATGCTTCAAGGGATGGGTGCGGGTCAGCCAAACAGGGCGATCAGTGTTTATCTAGCAGCTCGAGCCGCGGGAGATGAAGCTGAAGGTTGCGTAATGGCAAGTGACGCTTTCTTCCCGTTCCCAGATGGCATCGAAGGTGCTGCTGAGGCGGGCGCGGTGGCCGTTGTACAGCCGGGTGGGTCGGTAAAGGATCAGGAAGTTATCGAAGCTGCCGATCGACTTGGCCTTGTGATGCTATTCACTGGTACACGCCACTTCTATCACTAATTAGAACTATTATGTGAGCTAGAAATTTATTCTCTAGCGCACATGTAATGCACTAAGCAGACGACTCTCAATGGCAACAACAGTAGACATAGTCATTCCGGTCCTCAATGAGGAAGTGGCTCTACCTGTCTGCATCGAAAAGCTTATGGCGTTTACGTCCGACTACCCGGAGCGTGACTGGCGAATTGTTGTGGCCGACAACGGATCGACGGATCGCACGACGGATATTGCTAGCGAACTTTCCGAGCGACATTTGAATATTTCATTGTCACGGCTAGAGCAGCGTGGTCGAGGTCGAGCTCTAAAGAAGGCATGGGGCGAAAGTGACGCCGATGTCAGGCTGTATATGGACGTCGATCTCTCTACGGATCTTCAATCACTGCCTCCTCTGGTTGCTGCCATTGCAGACGATGGCTATGAAGTCGCTATCGGATCACGACTAACCAAAGATTCTGAAGTCGTCGATCGTACTGTGAAGCGTGAAATTACTTCGCGTGGTTACAACGTTATGATTCATCTCTTCTTTCCTCTCACAAAGTGGAAGGATGCCCAGTGCGGGTTCAAGGCGATATCGCGACGAACGGCCGAGAACGTATTACCCCTCGTCAAAGACAACGCATGGTTCCTTGATACCGAACTCCTGTTACTTGCCGGTAAGGCGGGTTATGGCATAAAAGAGATACCAGTGCACTGGGAAGATGACCCAGACACCCGAGTGAAAATCGTTTCGACAGCGTGGGAAGACGTAAAAGGGCTACTAAGGTTGAGGTTTAAAGGTCGCCCAGTTCCGCCATCTGCATCTTGACCTTTGAATTGCACGGTCGCTAGAGTTGGTTACGTGCGTAGCTACTTGTACGCTTGCATACCCGGAACTGCAAAATATGACTACTCCCGGCGATTTTGAAATTGGCCGCTCGGTACTAACCGGGTACACAGCCGACAACGAACTACACAGAGCATTGACTATCCTTCGTAACGAAGGCGTCAATCCAGAAGTGGTAGTTGAATTCACCGCGCAACGTGACGGTGTTTTCTGCGGCATCACCGAAGTAAAGACTCTGCTCGATCGAGTACTTCCAGAAACTGGGCGAGAAGTTTGGGCACTCGATGAAGGCGTTACCGTAGCCGGTGGTGAAGTTGCTCTGCGAATCCGAGCCCCGTACGCATCGTTCGGACTATTTGAAACTGCCATTCTTGGCACACTGGCTTCTTGCACGGGTTGGGCAACCGCCGCGTCCGAGTGCGTCAATGCTGGTGACGGTATTCCGGTGATTGCTTATGGCGCTCGACATGTTCATCCTGAAGTGGTTGGCGTGATGGACTACTCGGCCGTTGTTGGGAAGTGTGCGTCAAGCTCTTCGGTCGTCGGACAGCAACTTCATGGCCTAACACCGTCAGGCACTATGCCTCACTCGCTCGTGCTGCTTATGGGCGACACGGTACGAACAATTCTTGCCTTCGACAAGCACATGCCTCCTGAGGTTCCACGTGTGGCTCTCGTCGACACGTTCAAGGATGAAGCTGAAGAAGCTCTCGATGTTGCAAAGGCGCTAAGAGAACGACTTCGTGGAATTAGACTCGACACACCAAAAGAACGCGGTGGGGTTACTCCAGAGTTGGTGCACGAAATTCGAGCCCGGCTCGATCAAGGCGGGCACAGCCACGTCGATATTTTCGTCAGTGGTGGAGTTACACCCGAGCGAATTCGAGAATTCGTCGATGCCGGTGCGCCGGTTAGCGTGTTCGCCGTCGGCTATTACATTGCTGCGGCAAGCCCGATTTCGTTCACTGCCGATATCAAAGAGATCGACGGCAAAGCAATCGCCAAGCGTGGTCGGATCCCTGGCCTTTCGGTGAATCCTCGACTTTCGCAGGTTCTCTAGGCCTATCGCTAGTTCGCTCAGTGACTTGCGACTGACTTGTGTTGTTAACGCTCTTTTGACCCGGTGAGCTCGAATCTCACCACTGTCTGATGCTCCGGCAAAACTTTTGCCCAATCAGCAAGTCGGTAACCGACGATCCATAGGATTCCCTTCGCTGAATCGATGATCGGAATCCGGTTTCTCCAACGTTCAGGGACCGCAGAATTGACGAAGAAATCTTGCAGTTTGACGTGTGATTTCATCCCGAGAGGTTGAAAACGATCTCCGTCGATTCGGTTACGTAAGTTGAGGTCGCTCGCGAGCAGATCTGGAGCGGCGTAAGTCACATGCTGGTTTTGGTGATCGAGAATGTGTGGGCGGTCTATCAGTTCGGCTTGCAGCGTTACATCTGAGGCAAGTTCAGTAGCACCGGGAACGTTTAGCTTTTGGAGCGAAATCGAATCCGGATACGGGCAGTCGTCATGGTCATCAGAACGGAATCCGAACTCGTTCTTATCAACATAAAACTCTGTCGCATTCGGTAGTCCGATAACCGTACCGCTTTTTCCTGATAGCAGGCTGACCATCTTCGAAACATGAGTCCGTTCAAGATTCAAGGCATGGCCGACGTGTAGTTCGTACGCCCGCATCAGCATTCTTCCGACGAGGCTATTTGGGAGTTTCGCAACATCCGCACGAGAGTAGCGAAGTTTGTCGATTCGTGAGTTCGTAAGATTACGTTCAACAACCCACTCGATGATGCTCAAATCGGCGATGGAATTTTTAGCGAGCCGAGCCAAGGATTGCGATGCCTCTGGAATGGCGGCGTTAAGCTGAGGGAGTACGTCGAGTCGAAGCCTATTACGGGTATAGTCGCGGCTTGCGTTTGATTCATCGTTCACATAATTGATGACAACCTGTTGGCAGTATTCGATGCACTCCGAACGAGGTGTATCGAGCATCGGGCGCAGAACATTTAATTCGATATCGGAGGTTGGGATTTTTAGGATGGAATTAAATCGCATTCCTGATACGCCTCTTAACCCAGCACCTCGGGCTGCGTGCTGTAAAACCGTTTCTGCCTGGTCGTCGAGCGTGTGGCCGGTGACGACTCCAACTGCACCATGTGAGTCGACTACATCTGCGAGTGCGAGGTAGCGAGAAGTTCTGGCCGCCGATTCGATCGAGATTTTCTGCTCTGCTGCGATTCGAGGGACATCGACTGTTGTGGCGATAAACTCGACATTTAGATTTTCGGCAATTAGCTGAGCAAATGTCTGATTAGAGTCGGATGAATCCGCTCGAATCTTGTGATTTACGTACGCAGCGACCAGTACGAGGCGTCGTTGATAGGAAAGCTCAGTTAGCCCTGCAAGTAAAGCACTGGAATCGGGACCGCCTGAAAATCCGACCACCAATTTCGATCCGTCGTTAACACCGGCGCGATCGAGCCCTGTGGCGAGGAGATCAATAAATTTCGATTTCGTAGACATTTGGTTCCGTCTACTGAACGACTTCGGCGACCTCAGTCACCCGTCGTACTTGAATGTTGAGGATTTTCGATCCGTCCATGTCACCAATTTGCATGCGCAAATTACCGAAGCGAACACGTGTACCGGGATCAGGAAGCTTTTGAGCCTGCTCGAGGAAGAAACCGGCGATGGTTTCGTAATCCCCCTCAGGAATCTCTAACCCAAGCTCGTCGTTGGCTTCGCCTATCTCTAAGCCACCGTCGAGAACGAACGTGTTTTCGTTGACCATGACGAATCTACGGTCAGGCTTATTGCCTTCCTCACCAGTTCGTCCGACTATTTGCTCTACCAATCGTGACAGCGTGATTAAACCAGCGATGCCACCGAACTCATCAACCACAAGCGAGACTTTGTGTCCTGATTCCTGCATTTCATCAAATAGGTCATCAAGCCGTTTTGTTTCCGGAACGAAGTTGGCCTGTCGAAGTAAATTGATCACGGAGAAATCGGGATCAAGCGATCCTTCTGATAGCGATACCAGAACATCTTTTACCGAGAAAATACCAACTACGTCATCGTGATCTGTATCGAAAACTGGGAATCTCGTGTGCGGCGACACTTTGTACATTTCCATGAAATCTCGGTAAGTCACATCAGCTCGAACCCAAATGATTTCAGGGCGAGGTGTCATAACATCTCGAACTTCCATCTCTCCGAAGCGGAAGATATTCTCGAGCATTTCACCGGTGTTCTCTTCGACCGTACCTTCGGCTTCACCAAGGTCGATCAACGTTCGGAGTTCACCAGAAGTCACGATCGGGCTTGTTAGGGAATCCTTCCCACCAAGTAGTCGTGTGATGCCACGGGGCACAAGAGTAAATGCAAATACAATTGGCCATGTGATGGTCATCAATATTAAGACGGTTCGAGCGGTGATGAGCGACCATTTCTCTGGAGCAAGAACAGCTAACGTCTTTGGTGTCAGTTCACCAACGATAACGATCGCTATTGTTGCTATACCCGTGGCTGAGACGGTCGAGAGCAGGGTTGCTTTGCCATCATCTCCGATGGTCGAGATAGCCAACGTTGTTCCAACGGTTGCGACCATGATGTTGAATAGGTTTCCAACAAGCAAAATCGTTCCGAAGAACTTTTCATACTGTTCGACGATCTTTACAACCAGCTTGGCTCGCTTGTCGCCCTCTTCACCGCGATGCTCGATTCGATGCCGTCTCGCGCCTAATACGGCTGCCTCGGTAGCGCTAATAAATGCGCTACCAAGCAGACCGATTACGATTATTACAATTGAAATAGTCACTTGATTCCATGAGCGCAGCCGTCAACAAGACAGCAAATCGCTGTTCATCAAGTTTAGCGGGCAATGACCATTAGAACGCAACTGGCAGAAAATTGCCAATTGCGCCCGAATTGATCTATCGACTCTGATAGTAACCGCTAACAGTGCCTAGTCAGACACTGGAGCCTCGGCGATTTCACCATCCAACGGAATACCAGCTTCACTGCGGCGAATCTTAAGTTCGATCTCGTCTCTGATGTCGGTATTTGCCTTCAGGAACTTACGAGAAGCTTCTCGACCCTGGCCAAGACGTGTATCACCGTATGAATAGAACGATCCACTCTTAGTGATGACACCCTTTTCATCGCCGAGATCGAGCAAACTGCCTTCTTTGCTGATTCCCTCGTTGAACATAATCTCAATCTCAGCTTTTTTGAAAGGCGGAGCAACTTTGTTCTTTACGACACGTGCCCTGACACGGTTACCGACGATGTCCTGTCCAACCTTGACGGCTTCAATCCGGCGTAGGTCGATACGAACCGAGCTGTAGAACTTGAGCGCACGACCACCCGGGGTTACCTCGGGGCTGCCGAACACAACACCAACTTTTTCACGAAGCTGGTTTATGAAGACACAGACGGTATCGGTCTTGTGAATGATTCCCGTGAGCTTGCGAAGAGCCTGCGACATGATTCGTGCCTGCAGGCCAATCTGCATGTCGCCCATATTTCCTTCAAGTTCAGCTGAAGGGACGAGAGCAGCGACACTGTCTATAACGATGATATCGAGAGCACCACTGCGAATTAGATATTCAGTAATCTCCAGAGCCTGCTCCGCAGAGTCTGGTTGTGAAATGAGAAGCTTGTCGACATCAACACCAATCAAGCGTGCGTATGCTGGATCCATTGCATGTTCTACGTCGATGAAAGCGGCTTGTCCACCGGCGGCTTGAGCTTCAGCTACAGCTGCCATTGCAAGAGTCGTTTTACCGGCTGATTCAGCACCGAAGATCTCAACGATTCGACCGCGAGGAAGTCCACCGACACCGAGTGCGAGATCGAGAGCGATCGATCCTGTAGAGACAGTCTTGATGCCGTCGGTTCCACCAGCTTCGCCCATGCGCATAACGGCACCACGTCCGAACGCTTTTTCGATCTGTGCAAGCGCAAGCTCTAGAGTTTTTTCTCGGTCGCCGCCTGATCCGTTAATTGAGACGGTTTTTTGTGCTTTCTTAACAGCCAAGGTCGCTCTTCTTTCTGCGCTATCTAATGGCCGGACATGCGGTGCAATCCGACCGCAATGTAAGGCAGATTAGCACAAGTGTTCTAAAACTGCAACAGCCCTATAGCACAACGATAACGTTCTCCCGCAGGACTGTGTTGGTTGTCGACGAAATCGACTAGTAAAACTTCGTCTCAGCTAAGACGATGAATGGCTGTTTGTGACTATGAGCGCTTGGAATATTTATCGGTAACTTACCGTTTTCGCCTTTGTAAGGATCGAGGTCTTTGGCAGCGGATTTATCCGAATCAGGCGATTTATTTTCTATTACCTCGGATGTTAAAAAGCCTTACGTCCGCACCTAGGTCAGCAAGTATGAGAGAGGCATAGGGCCCGGCAAGCGCCAGAGTGCAATCCAATACTCATAGATCCTGTAAGGGTCCGGTCATTTGTTCCTCGTTAGAAATCGCTGTGAGAGGCTATTAAAACCATTATCTACTTTAAAAAAGTAATACCAGACAATGGGCCAAGACCATGCGAAATACCACGCTAATCACACGGCTTCAACGTCTAAATTGTTTGACGCTGATATTTTGGGGTGGTTTTGTAGGTAATATGAGCAGTAATATCATAAGAATTGCTAAGAAACAGACATTAGATTCGGTTGCATAACCAAAGGTTTTGAAAAGTATGATTGACCATGGTTTCGAAATTATTGATTTCCATTCACACTTCCCTGTCCCTACTGACTGGTCGGGCAAACAATCACATGGACCCAACAGCGAAAAACACGAATATTTAACTGAAGCACGCTCAGAAGAGTCACAGAAAATTCTTTCAGAGTACGCTCAGAAATTACGCGCTGATTGGAGACTCGCTCACGGATTTGACGCGCCGGAAACAAAGGAAATGTCTGATGATGAGCTCGCTGAAAAATGGTCTTAAGAAGCTGATCGATACGGAATAGACAAAGTTGTCTTTGTTACAGGCGGTGGTAACGAGCGACTCGCAAATATCGTCTCACGTTATCCAGATAAATTTATAGGATTCGCCCATCACAACCCACACAAAAAAGTTGCAGGCAAGCTGCTACGCAAATCAGTTAACGAAATGGGCTTAAAAGGCTACAAAATTATCGCTCCGGCCCTGGACACACCAATCGACCACCCTTCCGCTTACCCAACATGGGAAGCTGCGGCAGATCTAGAAATACCTGTGTTAATACACTTTGGTGTGCTGGGTGGTGGTGGTGTTTCGCATCACGTTAATATGTCTCCCCTCAGTTTGCATGATGTAGCCAGAGATTTCGCATCAGTGCAGTTCGTGATACCTCATTTGGGATGTGGTTATGTACGAGAACTTTTACATCTGATGTGGTCATGTCCCAATGTGCATGTCGACACATCCGGATCCAATCAATGGATACGCTGGATGCCGGAAGAAATTACTGTGAAATCCCTGTTGCGTAAGTACCTCGAAACTGTAGGACACGAACGAATAGTTTTCGGAAGTGACTCAAGCTGGTTCCCGCGCGGGTTTTCTGTCAGGTATTTTGAAGATCAGGTAAGGGATCTGCGTGAATTAAATGCGTCCAATGACCAGATGGAAGCCATATTCAACGGCAACGCCCGAAAACTACTCAAGCTTTGAACAACCGACAATAAAAAGTGATTTTTTACACATTATGAAACTTGAGGTCGAGCGCCGAGAGTAAGAGGAATTGCTATCTCTACTCCATTTCGCAGAACTCCTACAACGATGTCGTCGCCTGGGGCGGTGTTGAGCGCTAAGTAACCGATCAAGTCATCCATAGAATTCATGCGTGTGGAATTGATCGATACGATCACATCGCCGTCATAGGCCAATACATTGAATTGTGCTGTCGAGTCGCCTCGAATCCCTGCTGTGTCAGCTGGTCCGTTTGGAGTCACACCGCTTACATAGGCGCCGACTACGCCACCGTTTAGTGCCGCATTTTCTCGAACCTCTAGATCGACTTCCATGCCACTGATTCCCATTAAGGGGTATGTGTATTCGCGTAACTCAATCAGAGAGGGAATTACCCGACTCACTAGATCGACCGGCACTGCGAATCCAACGCCAGAGCTTTGACGGGTTTCGCTTACGATTTGTGTGTTGACTCCGATAACGGCGCCTTCTTTATCAAGCAAGGGACCACCCGAGTTCCCTGGGTTTATCGAAGCATCCGTTTGAATCACTGCTGGAATGTTGTAAGTAGAAAATCCACTTTTGATCGTCCTTGTAACTGCACTGACAATTCCGGTCGTCATAGTGAACTCTTCGCCGAAAGGGTTACCTAGGGCAATCGCAGTTTGTCCGGGGCGTAGGCCGGACGATGTGCCGATCTTTATAGGTATCAAATCGTGCTCGACGTCGATGAGTTTGATTACAGCTAAGTCTGCAGCAGGATCAAATGCCACAACATCTGCTCGATATTCACGGCCATTGAAGAATTTGACCGTTACGAGGCTTGCACCTTGAATCACGTGATAGTTGGTAACGATGTGACCATTTTCATCCCATACGAATCCCGAACCGGAGCCGACTCCCTGAGTGCTGCTTGTAACGATGAAAACGACTGACTGAACAGTGTCTTCATAGAGATTAGCAAGGTGATCTTCCTGAACGGCGACGATTTCGGCAGGAGTCAGTTGAACTACTTCAGGAGCCTGTTCCGGAACTTCAGGAATCGCGTCGCCGATCGGAGTCTTGTCTGGACCACCGACGAAAGCTGCCTGAATCGGCTGGTCATAGGACTCGGATGATTCGGTGGGGTTTACTTCAGTGACAGAATCTGCTGATTCTGTTGGTGTCGGGATCACTGTGGGGATCACTGTACTGAGTGCGACGTTGGTTATCTGCTGAGTGCTTTCTTCGGTTGCAGTTAAAGATTTTGTAGATTCAGTCGAGTTCGAGCAGGCAATAACTGCGACCAATGTTAGGGAGACTAGCCCGCGGATAAACAGGTTTTTGAGATTGTTCAACATGTTCATGATTATTTTGATGCTTCGCCGAACCAAACGGTCAGCGTTCAATCACCTCGGACCGTAAGGCCGGCCAGATCGCCAGATGGGATTTAGAAATTGGTTGACGTTAAACTTACGAGGTGATTGTGAAGTAACTTTGTGGGTCGAAATGAATCCGATCAGAGAACTTGACGTATCGAAAATAAAATCGTCTGCTCAACGTCGATCAGATACCTATTTTTGCCATCCCGACGCGATCGGAAGGCGTCGATCTTTTCCGAACGCCAATCCGGTGATTTTTGGTCCGGGAGGTGACTGACGCCTTTTGTATTCGTTGATGTCGATCAAGTGAATGATTCTGCGAATGACAGCCTCAGTCGCGCCGTCTTTGCCGAGTGACAGTTCGTTTTCAATAATCAGATCAGGTGACATGCGTTCTTCGATGTACATGTGAATCACCCGGTCGAGTTGGTCGTAGGGTGGCAGCGAGTCTTCATCGAGTTGGTCAGGACGAAGCTCTGCGCTAGGTGGCTTTTCGATGATCGCAACAGGAATAGGCGATCCGGGGCCACGCTGATTCCTGTGTTCGCAAAGTTCGTAGACCAGAGTTTTAGGAACGTCTTTGATTACAGCATAGGCTCCAGCCATGTCGCCGTAGAGAGTTGCATATCCGGTAGCCATCTCAGACTTATTCCCAGTAGTGAGAATCAGCCACCCGAACTTGTTGGCGATCGACATCATCAGATTGCCGCGGACGCGAGACTGCGTGTTCTCCTCCGATAATCCTGGCTCTGTGCCTTCGAATAAGTCGTCAAGCATTTCTTCAAATGCTGAGTGTCCGGGTTCGATAGGAATTTTCCATAGTTCGACACCAAGGCGAGTGCAAAGATCCTTAGCATCGGTGATGCTGCCCGGTGAAGAATATCTTGATGGCAGCGCTACTCCGACGACGTTATTTGCTCCAATCGCATCAACTGCTATCGCGGTAACGATTGCTGAGTCGATTCCACCTGAGACTGCGATTGCCACCTTTTTGAATCCAGTCTTCTTTAAATAATCACGAGTGCCTAGAACAAGCGCTCGGTACACCGCGTCGAGTCGATCGAGTCGATGTATCGAAAGATCTTGTAATTTGGGTCGTTTAGGCGATGACCCAACCGTTATATCGATCGTCGATGGCTGCCCAATCGCGTCTAGCTCGTCTTGAGAGATAGCGAACGACTGATGCTGTAGACGGGAATGCTCCAATGCAGCGGCATCGATGTCGACAACTAACAATGATTCCTCGAAGCGAGGCGAAGTTCCGAGCAGCTCGCCATTGGGTCCTGCAAGCATGCTGCCGCCATCGAAAACGAGCTCGTCCTGACCGCCAATCTGGTTTGTGTAGAGCGTGTAAACACGATTACGGCGGGATAGATCAGTAACGATGTCGACTCTATCGCCCTGTTTGCCAGATTCATAAGGCGACGAGTTCAAGTTGATGATTATCTGTGCACCATTCGCACACTGTACTTCCGATGGTCCAATTTGTTCCCAGATGTCTTCACAAATATTGAAGCCGACCTTGATGCCATTGAGAGAGAGAACCGGACATTCCGATCCTGGTGTGAAGTAGCGACGCTCATCGAATACGCCGTAGTTAGGCAGGTGTATTTTTCGATACGTCGTTACAACTTTGCGATTGTGAAGTACTGCCGCCGAGTTGAAGAGCTTGGTGCCGGTTGGAGTCTCTTCAGAATCAACGAATCCGACCATCGCTACTATGTCGCCGACTGCTGATGCGATTCGGTTCAAGGCTGTTTTGTTGGCAGCGATGAAATTTTCGTAGAGCACGAGATCTTCAGGCGGGTAACCCGTGATCGTAAGCTCAGGGAAGGCGACTAAATCGGCGCCTTGATCTTGAGCGAGGCCGATCCACTTTTCGATCAGCCTCGCGTTTCCATCGATATCACCGACAGATGTATTAATTTGGCCTGCCGCAACTCTAAGAGTTCCTTTCGGACCCGAATTGCCGTTATCAGAAATCATAACGATTCGATTCTACTGCCGTTGCTAGTCGTTGATCCCGGATCGGGCCATGATAGGTGGTCGCGCATACCCGCTCACCGTGGGCAGTCGCGATTTGCCAGTTAGGAATATGTCGATCTGCCGAGCAGCCCGGCGTCCACTGGCAATAGCGTGGACTACTAGCGATTGACCTCTCTGCATGTCTCCGCAAACAAAAACTTTTTCAAGGTTTGTTTGCAGGCTACCGTTTGCTGCAACATTGCCTCGAGTATCGTAATCAACGCCTAGTGCGTCGAGTAAACCTTCGTGTTGGGGGTGGAGGAAGCCCATGGCGAGGAATACGGCCTCTGCTTCTATGTTGAACTCGCTACCAGCGATTTCATTCATGTTGAAGCGACCGGTCTCTTCGTCTTTGACCCACTCAACTCGTGCGCACTCAAGCCGTTTAAGATTTCCGTCATCGTCGCCAACGAATCGCTTCGTCAGAACGTTGTAGTCACGGTCGCCACCCTCTTCGTGGGCACTTGATGTGCGGAAGATGGTCGGCCACTGTGGCCACGGGTTCTCTTCGATTCGAGTCTCGGAAGGGCGAGGCATGATCTCCATCTGTATGATGTTCGACGCACCCTGACGGTGTGATGTGCCAAGACAGTCCGCACCAGTGTCACCTCCACCTATGATTACAACGTTTTTGTAGCGTACATCGATAGTTTCTTCCTGAGAAAATTCTTGTCCCTTGAGCTTTCGGTTCTGCTGAGTGAGGAACTCCATAGCGTAATGAACGCCGTTGAGCTCTCGACCTTCAACAGGAAGATCTCTAGGAACTGTCGAACCGCCGGATAGGCAAATTGCATCGAATTTTTCGAGAAGGTCTTCGTGCGTAATATCGACACCAACATCGGTGCTAATACGGAACTTCACTCCTTCGCCTCGCATCTGATTTACTCGACGTTCAATAACTTCCTTCTCGAGTTTGAACTCAGGAATGCCAAGGGCCAAAAGACCGCCGATGTACTCGTTGCGTTCGTAGACAGTGACAGTGTGACCGGCACGAGCGAGTTGCTGGGCGGCGGCAAGACCTGCTGGTCCTGATCCGACGACTGCAATTTTCTTCTCGGTTTTGTTGGGGGCAGGTTCAGATTTGATCCAGCCTTCGTTCCAGCCGTGTTCGACGATCTGCTTTTCAATCATCTCGATGGTTACGGGGTCGGAGTTTACTGAGAGTGTGCAAGATGCCTCACATGGAGCAGGGCAGATGCGACCGGTGAACTCTGGAAAGTTGTTCGTAGCGTGTAGACGCTCGATCGCTTCTTCCCAATTGCCGTGATAAACCAAGTCGTTGAAATCAGGAATCAAGTTTCCTAGAGGACAACCACTGTTGCAGAACGGCACACCACAATCCATACAGCGGCTAGCCTGCTTGCGAGCGTCAGACTCATCCCATTTCAGATAGACCTCTTGCCAGTCACCAATTCGTTCATTTGGGTTACGGCGCGACGGAGTAAGACGGGCGGCTTCCATGAATCCAGTTATTTTACCCACGGCTGCCAACCCCTTCCTTTGGTCCAGTTGTGTCGCCACTTGCGTCGGACGAAGCTGCTGCCCGTCCACGGATGACTCGTGCATAGTCTCGCGGGAATATTTTCTTAAATTTGGTAATCGAGGCCGACCAGTCGGCGAGCAGTTCTGATCCGAGCTTACTGCCAGTGTAAGTGACGTGGCTTTCGATCATCTTTTTGAGCTCAGCGTCATCTTCTGAGCCTGGTACGATGTTCATAAGATCAGCGATAGCGTCATTGAAGTGACCGCTGAACGATCCATCTTCGTCGATCACGTACGCCACACCACCGCTCATCCCTGCACCGAAGTTTCGGCCAGCAGGTCCGAGAATGGCAACTCGACCACCAGTCATGTATTCACAACCATGGTCGCCAATGCCTTCGACAACGGCAGTAGCTGCCGAGTTTCGAACAGCGAATCGTTCACCGGCGAGTCCGTTTACATAAGCCTCACCACCAGTTGAGCCGTAAAGTGCAACGTTACCGATGATGATGTTATCTTTCGCTTCGTAAGAACTGTTCGTTGGTGGAGTGATTATTAGTCGACCACCAGATAGTCCCTTACCGAAGTAATCGTTCGAATCGCCTTCGATCTTGAACGTCACACCTTTTACGAGCCATGCGCCAAAACTCTGACCTGCGGAACCCTGGAACGTGAATTTTATAGAGCCATCAGGCAATCCTTCTTCACCAGTGTTCTTCGCGATGACACCACTCAAAGTGGCGCCAACCGTTCGATTGATGTTGGTGACAGGGAGAGTTGCTGAAACTTCGTTACCGTAGTCAATAGCTGGTCGGGCGAGCTCGATAAGTTTGTTATCGAGTGCTTCGTCCAGTCCATGATCTTGCAAAATCTGTTGGTACGTGTGGTCCTGCGGTAGAACTTCAGGCTTCATCAGAATTGGCGAAAGATCGAGTGTCTTTGCCTTCCAGTGACTGACGTCGGTGCGAGCCTTTAGCTTGTCGACTCGACCAATCATTTCGTTGACCGTTCGGAAGCCGAGTTTTGCCATAAGTTCGCGCAGGCCTTCGGCAAGGAACATGAAGTAGTTCACTACAGCATCAGGTGTGCCGGAGAATTTCTTGCGAAGCTCCGGATCCTGAGTCGCAACACCAACTGAGCAGGTGTTGAGGTGGCACTTGCGCAACATAATGCAACCCATTGAAATGAGAGCTCCTGTTGCGATGCCCCATTCTTCGGCACCCAATAACGCAGCGACTAGAACGTCGAGAGACGTCTTCATCTGGCCGTCGGTCTGAATAACGATTCGGTCACGAAGACCATTAGCAACCAGAACCTGCTGAGTTTCAGCAAGTCCAAGCTCCCAAGGTAATCCGGCGTGGCTAATCGAGCTTAGAGGTGAAGCGCCGGTACCACCGGAGTCACCTGAGATAAGAACAACATCGCCCTTCCCTTTAGCTACACCCGCGGCAATGATGCCAACGCCAGCTACAGAAACGAGTTTCACGTGGACTCGGGCGTCGGGGTTGACGTTTTTGAGGTCGTGGATCAGCTGAGCCAAATCCTCAATCGAGTAAATGTCATGGTGCGGCGGAGGTGAGATTAGCTCTACACCCGGAGTTGTCTTCCTTATGTAGGCGATGTAATCCGAGATCTTTCGACCAGGAATTTCTCCACCTTCACCAGGCTTCGCTCCCTGCGCCATCTTGATCTGAAGATCCTTGGCGTTCGTCAGGTAATTAGTGGTTACACCGAATCGACCTGAAGCAACCTGCTTGACTGCACTTGAACGGTCGTCGCCGTTATTGTCCAGTACGAAGCGTTCGGGGTCTTCACCACCTTCCCCGGTGTTCGATCGAGCACCGATACGGTTGGTTGCAATAGCAAGCGTTTCGTGAGCCTCACGACTTATAGAGCCAAGTGAAATTGCTCCGGTGGCGAAACGTTCGGCAATTACCGGAGCTGGTTCCACTTCATCGAGGGGAATTTCATCTCCGAAGATTGGTACCAGCATGTTCCTGATCGTAATGTGTTCTTTGCCTTCGTCGTTAGACGCAGACTCGAACTGTCTGAACGTATCGGGATCGTTACGCGTTACGGCATCCTGTAATAGAGCGATCGTGTCGGGATTCCACATGTGACGTTCGCCAGTGGATCGCCAAAGGTA
>JAPKFF010000117.1:0-5577 GCA_028821715.1 Dehalococcoidia bacterium | reverse complement strand
TCGTTCTTTCAGGGTAGTGGTGCGGATAATTCGAGTACTAACCGCAGTGCTTATAACTCTGGCTGGTATGACTGGGATATTGCTTCCATCGCTCGGAGAATCTGCACAGGCTCAATCAAACGACTCGAGAGATCAAGAGCCAGCAGTGCTTCTTGTTCGTCTTGACGGCGCAATAGACGGCGTTACTTCAAGATTTATCGATCGTGGTCTCGACAGAGCTGATGAGGAAGATTTCCAGCTCGTCGTACTGATGTTGAATACACCTGGTGGGCTTTTGGATGCCACCAGAGACATCATGGAGTCGATTTTGGCATCAAAGGTACCCGTTGCTGTCTACGTCGCTCCTGATGGCGCACAGGCGGCAAGTGCAGGCACTTTTGTTGGCGCTGCAGCACACATTTTGGTGATGGCTCCGACTACAAATATTGGTGCTGCAGCGGTGGTTGATATCGATGGCGGTGATTTGCCGGACACTTTGAGTCGGAAGGCATCTCAGGATGCAGCCGCACTTATTCGAAGCATCGCTGAGAGGCGAGGTCGAAACGTGTCAGCGCTTGAGGCTACCGTTTTGTCGGCCAAAGCATACTCAGCGTCAGAAGCTGTCGAGTTGGGTATTGCCGATTTGATTGCCGCCGACTACGACTCTCTTTTGGATCAGTTGGATGGCTATCTCGTTGATATGAATGGGGCAACAGTAGAGTTGGAAGTTGACGGCGCTGTGACGTCGCAGATGGATTTGAGTTTGCTCGAACGTGTATTGGCATTCATATCAAATCCAAACATCGCTTTCCTTCTCGTATCACTTGGCGGGCTCGGCGTGATCGTAGAGCTTTGGAATCCAGGACTTTGGGTACCAGGGACGTTAGGTGTGTTGTTCTTGGTTCTTGGATGGGCCGGAGTTGGACAGCTGCCGTTCTCTTGGGCAGGAGTGGCGTTGATTCTTCTTTCGATGTTGCTCTTCTATCTAGAAACGACCGCTCCGGGAATTGGTTATTTCGGTGTTGCCGGCACAGTGACTCTGGTATTTGGCGGAGTATTTCTGGTCGGTTTCTTCGGTAACCCGACCTTCACCGGTACCGATCCAGCTGTGAATCGGTTGTTACTAGCGATCGTTGGAGTTTCAATCGGGACATTAGTGTTGTGGTTTGCTTGGGAGCTTCGTAAAAGTAAAGATATATTGCTGTACCAAAGTCCGACTTTGGTGGCGAGTATGGTGGGGAATTCAGGTGTTGTGTCGGCTGATTTAACTCCGTCAGGTCAGGTTCTCTTGAACGGTGAGATATGGTCTGGCGAGCATGACGGAGATAGCGACAAACGCATCTCCGTTGGAACAGAAGTAGAAGTGGTTTCGGTCGACGGGATTAATCTGAAGGTGAAACTGTTGGGAACCGAAACAGGCACAAGGGACGTATAGAGTAATGATTGAGAACAATTTTGGATCGGGGATTCCCTTTCCGTTTAGGAGGTACTAATGGCGATAATTAACTTCGTTCGAGACTACGAGCGTGTTGCCCGATTCCGATTGGGTCAATTTGAAGGTATGAGGGGGCCGGGAATGGTAATTGCGCTCCCGATCATCCACCAGATCCAGAAGATCGACACACGTACGACTGTTCTTGATATACCGCGTCAAACTAACATCACCAAGGATAATGCGCCGATAGAGATCGATTTTTTGGTGTATCTACGCGTTAACATCAACGAAGCCCAGAAGGCTGTTCTTGAGGTCGAAGACTACACAACTGCTGTAGTTGGACTTGCCACGACTACCCTTCGGGCAGTCATCGGTGAAATGAACCTTGACGATGTGTTCTCCCAGCGAGACAAGATCAATGAGGTCCTGCGGACACGATTGGATTCCGAAACAGAGCGCTGGGGCATCAAAGTCACGAACGTAGAAATTCGTGAGATCGATCCTCCGAGAGACATTCAAGAGGCGATGAACCGCCAAATGACTGCTGAGCGCATTCGCCGTGCGGTTGTTCTCGAGGCCGATGGCACTAAGCAAGCAGCCATTACAGTTGCTGAAGGTGAGAAGCAATCATCGATCCTAAAGGCTGAAGGTGATAGGCAGGCTGAAATTTTGGCGGCTGAAGGTGATCAGCAGGCAACTGTGCTTAGGGCAACCGGTTATGCGGAAGCCCTCGCGGCGATTCACAAAGTCGCTTCAGGAGTCGATGCGAATACGATGACGCTCCAATACGTTGAGGCGCTGAAGACGCTAGGGGAAGGCGAATCGACGAAATTCATATTGCCGCTGGAGCTAACAAAAATGCTTGGCGGGATAGGTAGTTTAACGTCCCAGGATGACTAAATAATCGACTCGGAATTTGCTCTAAATAGCCGGGCTCAGCATTTGCTGTGCCCGGCTATTTTTTTGAGTGAAACAAGCCTTATTCGATAACCTTCGCTGGAAATTAGGCGAAAAATAGGTCGACCCTTGATTGAGTTCAAAAAGCCATTTCTTACATTCGGATTACATGCTAAACATAACGGTAAACATTCCGGGTAACTATACCGAACTACGCCGCACATTGATCGGTGTAAATTGTTGTTAATCTTCATAAAAATCGCATCAAACTGAGATCAATGCAAGGGCGCATTTATTGGCCCTGCAAACTTTGCGCTGGTGGGCGTTTAAATAGGTCGAGGTATTTACTGATCGCTCGCGTGATGGCTATTCACTGGCTCAGGGATAATTCGTGTGTCCAGCACTTTGGAAGAAAGGTCTCATATCGTCGACCAAAGCTTGTGTTGAGCGACAGGCAGCCAGTCAGCTCGCACAAGTGACGATCCGGTACCCCCCCCGATGGTTTACGCCGCTTAAATACCCCTGACGTTCCTACACGGGGCAGCGCAGCTTCCCCAGGGCTCTTTATTGGCTGTTAGACAGGCCCGACAGCCCTTCTCAAAGTAACACTACAGCAGGAAACAAGAACAACTCCACATGTTACGCCGCTAAACCGCTTGCGATGCAGCGGCATTGCGGCGTAACATGTGGAGTATTTGTGCTTTTGGCGGCGTATTTATTAGCGTAACGCTGCTTTGAGAATCTAAGAGGTTGGTCTCAAGAAGTGTTTGTGGACTCGATAACAATGAATGTCATCTATGTCATCTCAAACGCCTCTCTGGTCAAACCGGATCTGTTCAATGTTGTAGCAAGGCTTATTTAGATGGCAAAACTAGGTGATTATGAGTTTCCTGAAATTGGGCTAGTTGAAAGCATAGAGCTTGGTCAAAAGATCGCTCGTGAATTTGCAGGCGAAGTATCTCGGCAAGGATTGGCTCGGTCGCTCGGAATGTCAGAGCGCGGCGGGGCGTTCTCCGCTCGTCTAGGTGCTCTGCGCATGTGGGGTGTAGCAGGCGGTCGAAGTCGGGTTCGAGTAACAAGGGATGGTTTACGGGCTGTAACGCCGCTCTCGGCTAAAGAGAGCGAAGACGCTCGAATTCAGCTGGCACGAAACATCGCACTGTTTACTGAAATGTCGACCCGTCTAGGCGAACAGCCATACGCTCCTGATCGATTCGCCGTTTTGTTAGAAGAGATTTCTGGTGCTGATAGAACCGAGGTCGCTCGCCGGTTGGCGCTTGTTGATCGGATATTTAGCGAGGTTCGTCCGTACCTGCCCAAGGATCAGGCAGTTCCGGGCATTGAGCACGAAAATCGAGCTAGCAGTGCTGCCCCATATGCAGCGCCAGTCCAATCAAAATTAGATGATAACGATGGTGGTTTTGCCACCGGACCAACAAGCAGCCCACCGATTGCAAGTGCAGCCCCTCGGGACATGTTGGCAGGAGACAGAATTGAACTCGGATTGCCTGATGGAAAGCTTTCACTTCCCGAAACCCTTTCGAACTTAGATGCTGCACTAACCGTTCTGTGGGCGAGGCGGCAGTTAGTTGCGGCGAATGATGCGGCTGAAGGACGAACAATGCCCGCGGCTCCTAGAGATTTCTTGGATCATCACAACGACGCAAATAGGATGGTATGAAGTCCGACTACCACGACGCTACGGCTTCAATAACACTTTTTGAACGCCCTGGCCGGGTCCGGCGGCAGCTTCGTATGCTTCTTGGGCTTCGTCGAGAGGAATTACATGCGAAACAATCGGTGTGAGATCCAATCTTTTTATCTGCATCGCTGTGACGATCTTCTTAGCATCTTCGTTTGTCGGCCAAGGAGCTGTCGTCAAGGTAACGCCACCCGGAAGTGTCCCGCCAGATTCGGTCGATCGGATCGGACCGTACGGTTCAGAAAATATTATGTAACCGCCAGGACGAACCAAGCTCACCGCTTTTTCGAATTTCGGAGCGTCTTCAATGGAGCCCATTATCACAACGTCAATTTGCTCGATCGGCAGGGTGTCGTTGCTGTTTAGTGCTTGCGAGGCGAATCCTGAAGCAAGCGTCCGTCGCGCCGTGTGATCTTCAATGGCGATAATCTGTTTGGAGTTGCCGGCGTTTTTCAGAGCGATCAACGCAGTCATTCCAATTGGATCGCATCCGACGACTGCGTATGAGCCTGCGGGCGACTCGCTAATAGCGGCTGCAGCAACGTTTACGCCAAGACCAGCAGTACCACCGGCGAGCACAGCACGTTCTTCGCCGGAGGCTGCGATTTTTGTGAGGGTAATGTCGGCGTCGGGTACTCGAACGTATTCAGCATGTCCTCCCGGAAGGGATGACGACCCAAACAGCTGGCTACCGCCGTTCGATGTGAGATGATGGACCGTATTAGATACGAGATCATCTAGTTCAACTGTGGAAACATCTGAACCTGTCTCTACTACCAACCCAGCGAATTCGCCACCGGGCACGACACTATCTTCACCAACGCTGAAGAATCGCTCGATATCCCAGGGTCCAATCGCTGCAGTTGTTACCAATACGATTGCATCTGTGGGCTCACGCAGGGCTGGTCGGGGGATTTCGATGATTTCGACGCGACCGTAGCCGGGGAATGAAAGAGCTTGCATTGAGGCCTAAAGGTGTTCTTTGAGTTGTCGGGCTGTTTTCTCGGTCATTCCAGGTGAGCCTGCAATCCGCTCTTCAGATGCTTCTCGAATCCCCTTTACTGATCCGAAGGTACGAATAAGCATCTTACGCCGTTTTGGTCCGATGCCGGGGACACTGTCGAGAGCGGATTTTACTGATGCTTTACCTCGAAGGTTTCGATGGAACGTAATTGCAAATCTGTGAGCTTCGTCTCGAGCTCGTTGCAGCAAAAATAGGCCCTGAGAGTTTCTAGGCATGATTACGGGTTCAGCAGCATCAGGCAGAAAAATCTCTTCTTCACGCTTTGCTATTGAAGCCAGCTGGATATCTTGCAATCCGAGAAACAACATCGCTTCTACTGCAGAAGAAAGCTGACCTTTTCCACCGTCGATCAATACGAGATCAGGTGAGGCGGAAAAACTGGCGTTTTCTTCTCCGCCTTCTCTCGCGTTCTTCAAGCGTTTGAATCGGCGAGTTAGAACTTCCTTCATAGACGCGAAGTCATCGTTACGATTGTGCGATTTGATCTTGAATCGGCGATAGTCGGACGATAGAGGCTTTCCTTCTTGGAACACTGACATA
>JAPKFF010000116.1:0-5581 GCA_028821715.1 Dehalococcoidia bacterium | reverse complement strand
TCTGATCTACACGTATGGCGTGGTGATGGAGATGGTCCGCCACTTTCGAAGCGTCGCATTCTCGGTCACGAGTTCACCGGAGTCGTTCATTCACTTGGCAATGGGATCAACACTGATTCACTACGTAGGCCTTTAAAAGAAGGCGATCGGGTTGCCTTCCCTTTCTTCTTCCCATGCAACCGCTGCTACCACTGTATTCGTGGCGAACACCACGCTTGTACGTTCCGCTCAAGGCGAAACATGGTCGGTCTCGACTACTACGCGTACTGCGACGGCGGGATGGCCGAGTACTTCTATCTCCAGCCTAGCCACTATGCATATAAAGTCCCAGACGAGCTCCCTAGTCAAGCCGTTCCGGCAGTCAACTGTGCGCTAGCTCAGGTGCTGTTCGGACTCGAACGAGTAGGCGTTGCATTTGGCGACACTGTTGTTGTTCAAGGTGCTGGCGGACTTGGTATCTATGCCACTGCAGTAGCCGCAGAGCGAGGCGCAAGCCAGATCATCGTTATCGACGGTCAGCAGAGCCGTCTCGATCGGGCAATGAAATGTGGCGCCACATCGACCATATCGATTAACGAGTACCCAACTCCTGAATCACGTGTGGAACGTGTTCGTGAACTAACTCGCGGCATTGGTGCCGACGTTGTTGTTGAAGTTGTTGGTATTGCGGCCGCGACGTACGAAGGCCTAGACATGGTTCGAATCAACGGTTCGTACCTAGATATCGGAAACATCGGTGGCGGTAGCCTGACTATTCCAGCCGGAAAAGTCATCGGCAACCAGACAAAATGGGTCGGTACGGTTCACTATAACCCTTGGGTGATCGAAGCTGCTTTGCAGTTCCTCGTGAAGACCAAAGATAAGTATCAGCTCATGGACGTAGTTTCGGACACTTTCGCTCTAGATCAAGTGAACGAGGCGTTCGAGTTCGCAGAATGGCAAGGCAAGGACACAGGAACGCAAGCTCAACGAGTTGCGCTCCACATGGACTAGCCAATCCATCTGAAGTGATTAACGAAAAACGGCGGGATCACTCCCGCCGTTTTTTTGTGCCTAAAACCGACTCACGCTTACGCTTTGTAGGTTTCCCTAAGTTCACCGTAGATTTCCTTGGTCTGGATAATTCCAAGAGCAAGCGTGCTCGAAACATTCATCATCTGGTAGCCCTCGCCGATCCATCGTCGGCAATCATCGACGTCACCGAAAGTTGTGGCAAGGTATTTACCAGTGCCTTTGATTCTCTGAGCGACATCGGACATGATGTTCTCAACCTTCGAGTTGTGAATGTCACCACTAATCCCAAGTGAAGCCGAAAGATCGGTCGGACCAACGAGAAGAACTTCGTATCCAGGAATCGCGAGAATCTCGTCGAGATTCTCGTACGCCTCTACACTTTCCATCTGCAGCATCAAGATCGTTTCGTCATTGGCGTTATCGATGATGTCCTGCTGAGTGAGCCCAAGATACCCTGCAAAAAACGGAGCGATCCCTCTCATACCAGTTGGAGGGTATTTCGCCCAGTGCACCGCGTTCTTAGCATCTTCAGGAGTGTCAATCTGCGGAACCATGACACCAACAGCACCAACGTCGTAAGCCTTCTTGATATCCCCTGGATTGTTGTAAGGGATTCGAATTACTGGAGCGCTGCCAGCCTGACGTCCCTGCACGGCGATTGTGCCAACTGATTCGAACCCTTGAGGGGAGTGTTCCTGGTCTATCCAGACCCAGTCAGCTCCGGTCTGATAAATAGATTGAGCTACGAACGGCTCACGGGTGAACATACTAGTTCCGAGAACAGGGTTTCCGGTCGCCAGTTTCTGTCGAACATCACTTGGATACATCGTCAATTACACCCAGAATACTAATAATAAGTAGTGAATAGCCGGCCAATCTTACCTCTTTGCCATGCGAAGCGGTCAAGCTATCCGAATGCAATACATCCGGATAGCCCGTCCATGTTCATAATCGGGTAACGTCCTACAGACTCAAGTCGACTGAACTGCCGGTGTTTGCCGACTTGTAGAGTGCTTCGACAACCGCAGTGTTACGGAGTCCGTCTTCCGCTGGGAATTCAGGTTTCTTGCCGGTAAGAACGCATTCGGAAAACTCATCGAATTGAACGGAGAATCGGTTTGGTGATGGGGTTGCGATGATCTCTTCTTGTCGACCGTTTCGTTCATCACCGCGCTTGATGATGATCGGTCCAGAATCATCGAACATACCTGGGATCTCGATTCGTCCTTTTGAACCATCGACCGTAATGTAGCAGCGGAACGGCTGTTCCATGTTTGTGGTGATATTGCCGATAGCGCCATTCGCGAATTTCATCGTGCCTGAGAACGTGGTGTCGATGCCCCAGTTTCCCGAGTCGTTAGACATTCCGACGACCTGCACCGGTTCTGCCGACATTACAAATCGAGTGGCGTAAACCGCGTAGCAACCGGCATCCCAAAGCGCACCACCAGCGAGTTCCTCAGAGAATCGAACGTTCCCTGACGGTTCAGCGATAGAGAAGCACAAGGCCGAATCGACGGTCTGAATGTCTCCAATTGCACCTTCCGCAATCAATTTGCGAGCCATTCGCATGTGCGGATTCCACCGGTGAGTGAATGCTTCGACTAGAACGACATTATTAGCATTCGCAGCATCGATCATTCGTTGACATTCTTCTGCCGACACAGCTAGCGGCTTTTCGCACAGAATGTGCTTACCGGCCTCGGCTGCTTTGATCGTCCACTCACAGTGCATGCCGTTTGGAAGTGAATTAATCACTGCATCCATGTCGGGATCAGCAAGCTGTTCTTCGTAAGATCCATACCAGCGACCAATGCCGTGTTCTTTTGCCGCAGCTTCAGCTTTTGCTGCAGTCCGAGACGAGATGGACACGATTTCTGAGTTCTTAGAATCGTAAGAAGCGCTCAGATGGGCGTTGATCCCGATCTGAGCGGTTGACAATAATCCATATCGAACGACATCTTGCGGCATGTATTTACTCCGTGATTGAAATGCAAATCTACTTCGGCGACGAATAGTAACGGTGATCGCAGTAGAACGCGACGCCTTATCGCAGCGGAGAACCGGAATCTACTCGCCGAACAAGTACGACTTGCTGGGATCGATCGTAAAACGACCCCGCATCGCGGATCTGCCCAAAATCATTCGGTATGCCATCAGATGACGATTCGCCAAAGTTAGCTCAGCTATGAATGTCTCGCCACCCACAGTCATCGTAGTTTCTATAACTGGCCTTAGTTCACTTTCTCCGTTCGAGCTACGAATTCGTCGACGGGTTTTTACTTTAGCTGTTACTCGAACTGCGTCCTTGCGACTACGGCGTCGTGGGTGAATCTCGAAAGACACCCATTCTCCATCGTCCTTTTGGCTGAACCTCGGGCGAAAACCGTGAATCGATGACGTCTGTGCGCCAGAGTCTATCTTCGCTTTAACACCGATAACTTCGAAGTCTGGAAACGACACGCGTTCACGCCAACCGATTGGCTTTGGTGATCTAGCTCGAGGCTTTCTGATGCGGGATGCGACCATTAATTCGATGACTTTCTAGTCGATTTCAGCGTTTCTAACTGATCTTCAATATGATCGACCATCAACCCCGCCACATCGACTCTAGTTGCCGTCTCGATGCCTTCGAATCCTGGAGACGAGTTCACTTCCAGAACAAGTGGCCCTCTGTCTGATCGCAGAATGTCTACACCGGCAGACTCTAGTCCATGAGCTTCAGTTGCGTTCACCGCGTAGTCGATTTCGGTCGGAGTCAATTCGACTTCGTGAACTGTCCCACCCAGATGCAAATTTGCTCGGAATTCTGTGCCATCCGAAACTCGTTCCATACCAGCTACTACTTTTCCGTCTATGACCATGCAACGAATATCACGACCATTGGCTTCTTTTATGTATTCTTGGATCAGAATATTCGCTTCAAGCTGCCTGAACGCATCGATTACCGATCTAGCGGCTGATTTTGATTCAACCAACACGACGCCCACACCTTGAGTGCCTTGCAGAAGCTTCACAACGAGCGGTGGGCCGCCCACTGCGTCAATAACGCCGTCGATGTCCTGTGTTTCTTCTGCGAAGCCTGTGCGCGGCATTTGCACATCGGTACGAGAAAGAATCTGAAGCGATCGTAATTTATCTCTGGAACGGCTTATCGCCTGAGACTCGTTCGCTGTGTAGACCCCCATCATTTCAAACTGTCGAACAACCGAAGTTCCGTAAAACGTTCGGCGCGATGCAATTCGAGGAACAACAGCATCAAAATCTAGCGAATCACCTCGATAAAGTACTTGTGGGCGCCTAGATGTGATGTCCATATAGCAGCGCAAGTAGTCGATCACTCGTACATCGTGTCCGCGCTTTTGAGCAGCCTCGACTAGACGTCGGGTTGAGTAGAGGCCGGGACCACGAGAGAGAATTCCTATTTTCATGGTTAAATCATGCTGTGCGTTTTCATATGGGATGGATCAATCGATGTGAGATACGGATCAATTCTCTCAGTTTCAACAAACCAGTTCCAGCTTTAATCAAAAAAAAGAGACCCCTCCATCTCTGGAGAGGTCTCTAAGTTGCATTGCAATATGGTACGCCCGGAGGGATTTGAACCCCCGGCCCTCTGGTTCGAAGCCAGATGCTCTATCCACTGAGCTACGGGCGCACTGAACGGGTTCGATGTATCGTTCCCGTACTGAGTTCAATTCTATCGAATTACGGCAGTATTTGTCTGCCCAAATCTCAAGAATAAATCTGACCTTGATTAGTTACATAATTCGGTCATTTAAATTGAAAATATGGGGTGAGCGGAGGGAATTGAACCCTCGTCTCCAGGGCCACAACCTAGCGTGATAACCTCTTCACTACGCCCACCACAGAACTTAAACGCTAGCACCGGCGCAAGAGGCGGTCAATTTGAATCCGCCTGAATTTCAACCTCGATTGCCGATCTAGTGCGGGGCAACGCTCCGAACGTCACGCTAGATCTTTTTTTAGCGTTGTTATTTGCAATAACCACTCGTATCCGCTAGGTATTTACTTACCGAGAACCATAGCCAATTCGATCAATGAACGAGTCGGAACACCCGTTGCCCCCGCAGTCATCCATCCTCTTGTGCTGTCTAGCATGGAGGTTGCGGCAACGTCGATATGTACCCATGGAGTATCACCAGCGAAATCAGCTATGAAATGAGCAGCCGTGGTCGACCCGCCGCCACGCCCTCCCGTGTTCTTAAGATCGGCTATCTTCGAGACGTTCTGGCGTTTGGTTACTGAATCGAGAGGCAAACGCCACATCGACTCACCAACAGTCTCACTCGTTCCCAGAACCGTGTTAACTAGTTCATCGTTGTTACTGAACACTGGGCTGACCCCGTCCCCCAGCGCAACTCGAGCTGCGCCAGTTAACGTTGCGACATCAACAATCCGAACGGCATCCTTAGATTTGGCGTATCCAATAGCATCGGCCAGAGTCAGTCGACCTTCAGCGTCCGTGTTGTCGATTTCGATCGTCATGCCGTTCATTGCTGTAACAACATCGCCGGGTCGCTGTGCCGATCCTCCGGGCATATTG
>JAPKFF010000021.1:0-24226 GCA_028821715.1 Dehalococcoidia bacterium | reverse complement strand
TCGTTTGGTACTAGACATTAAAACAGACCACCTCCTTCTTGGAATCGAACTCCGGGTAGTAGAGTTTTCCTACCCACGGTCGCCTGCCCGATGAAGGGTTTGGTCAAGACCGGTTAGCAGATTATACGTAAACCAGCGGAAAAAGGTTTGGTGGTGGGTACTTACGAGCGTGGTGCGAATTGGTTATGCGCTGTTGCCCACATGTGGTTTGTGAATGAGTGGGCCGGGTTTCCCAGTGGAACGACTGAGGCTTTAGTCGCGCTCATCATCGAATAACTTGGCTCTGCATTGTATTCTCACGCCCTCTAACTCCCTCCAAAAAAACGGGGACCAGGTTTGGCTATGAGCAGACCTTCGTCCTTGTTGGCTCACGCTCTGCGCCCGTCGCCATGTACAGCGTCCGGCTCACTTGAAAGATGAAAAGGCGATTGCCTGAGACCGGTTCTGCACCACATTTCTCGGACGCTCGGAGATGTCACTGGCGTACTCCATGTCTATTTGTCGAGGTCATATTCGGTCTGTTGTAGGTTGGGATTACTTTTTCTTGGAATTCCGACTGGCGGAACCCATTGCGGTTCCGATTCCGGCTCCGATGACTATGCCGACTACGATACCAGTGCTGGTGTTATCGATTGCTGCTCCGATAACAACACCGATTGCAATGCCCGCCCCCAATCCGATTTTCATCTTGCTGTAATCGAATGTATTTTTGGTGTCGTTTTTTTTGTCTTGTTCAGGCATGGTGAATTGGTTATCAGTCGCATTCGTCATCGTATTACTCGGCTCCGCGTCGGCGTTATGTTCCATCGTCGTCGGACGACGCAGTCACTAGCTGCAGTTCTTCTACCCTAGCTTTTCCGTCTGCAAGGGGATAGCTGCGGCCTTGGTCGGGCTCATGACCCTTCGCCCGGGGCTCAGGATGGTAAGTCGATTCCCGGTGGCTACACATCTATTATTAGGAAATTAGAACCAGCTTGCTTTGTCGACTTCGTTTCGTAGTGGTTCGCCTGCTGCGAAGTGCCTGAAGTTCTCTACGACTATTTCGTAGCGTCGTTCGAGCAAATTTGCTCCTCCGACCGCTGCGGTGTGAGGGGTGAGGATCGTGTTTGGGGCGTCCCACAGCGGGTGGTCGGCTGGAAGCGGTTCGATTTCGTAGACGTCGAGACCCGCTCCTGCGATTTCGCCAGAACGAAGCGCTGTATTTAGATCGTCGAGCTTTGTTGTCATGCCGCGTCCGATGTTGATGAATATTGCCGAGTTTTTCATCAACAAGAATTTCGAAGAGTCGAATAGACCTTCGGTTGCCGGGGTGTGCGGGATCGTGAGTACTACAAAATCGGCTTTGGGAAGCTGCGAATCGAGCTGGTCGGGAGTGAACATGTCGTCGACCCACTCAGGCTTGGATTCCCGGCGTGCGTCGATGCCGAGCACGGTCATTCCTACGGCTTTGCAGAGTCGGGCTGTTTCGGTTCCGATTCCGCCAACGCCTACGATTAACACGGTCGATTCGGGCAAGAAAATATCGTGGTTAGGGGATTCGAGAACTTCGTACTTGCGCTCGCTTTGCTGATCCCGGTAGATATTGAAGTGTTTCGTGAAATTCAGCATGTACGTGAGAATCTGCACCGAGATGTGGTCATTGTAGATCTCGCGAAAGTTGGTGACCTTCGTTGGATGAGCGATCAGTTCATCGAAGTAGTACCCAGCGTTAGGTGCTGCAGCAGGAGCTTGTAGCCAGCGTAGTTTTGGCGCGGCTGCGATTAGCTCTGGAGTCATCGTTCCGTAGGCGGCATCGGCGTCGGCGAGCTCCTTTAGAGCTTGATCTTCAGTTTTTGGCGTGGAGATGTCCCAGCCGGGTGCACTGTCGAGGAGCCGTGGAATCCACTCGGCAAAGAAGTTTGACTGTGGTGGGAGAAATACAAACTTGTTTGACATGAGGAGGTTTTTGGTTCCTGTAGTTTCTTGTTTTTCGAGCCAAGGGCTTTAGTAGGAAGTAATCATGCCCTAGATATGCGAATGGGAGTCCAGGCGGATTTTAGCACCGTGTCTACGGCCTGATTCGTCTTTGAGCGTTGAAAAAATACCGGTATGCTATGAACGGGACTTGATTTATGAAAATTGGTGACTTTGAAATAGAGATACCGAATCCTCCACTTCAGAATCCACATTGTATTGCGATTTTGAAGCCTTGGATTAATGTTGGCAATGTTGGGAAGATCGTTCTGCGAAGACTCGGCAAGTTATACGCGTCCGAGCGAATCGGGAAACTTGAACGTCCCAGTAAGTTCTATGATTTCACTCGATATCGTCCTGAGATTCGCCTAGCTGATGATGTTCGCTCGGTTCGGGTGCCGAACACTCGGGTTAGTTATGCCCGACGTCCAGGCGAAAACGATTTGGTGCTATTGGAGCTTCTTGAGCCGCATTCCTTCGCCGAAGATTTCAACGACTCAGTGATCAAGCTAATCAAGGCTCTTGGAATCACCAGATACATCCAGATTGGTGGCATGTACGATTCTGTGCCGCATTCTCGGGAGCTGTCAGTGACAGGCTCGGCGCGAGGATGGAAGCCGCCGGCGGGTTTAGGGAACGTGCGGATTGGCAAGTCGAAGTATCAAGGTCCGACTTCGATGACGTCGCAAATATCCGAGCGAATATTCACAGATTTACACCTTGAAACGCTTTCGTTGATGGTTCATCTTCCGCTGTATCTGAAGCTTGATGACGACTTCGCTGGGAGTGCTCGTATTCTCAAAATATTGTCCGAACTTTATGACTTCAGCACGATTCTTCCTGAAGTGGAGATGGGCGAGAAACAATATGAACAAGTGAATCCGGCAATGATCGACAATCCTCAATTGAAGGACATGGTTGAACGGTTTGAGCGGGAGTCGGATACCGACGAAGACGATGGTGGCGGGCAGGTTGCAGACGATAGTGATGTTTCGTTGTCGCCAGAAATCGAGCAGTTCTTGAGCGAAATCGCCGAGGGCGATTTGGGTTCAGATAGTGATGAACCTGAGTCACGAAGTGAATAGAGTGGGTCGCCGTTCTCGTTTTGCCTTAATCGTAATATCGATCCTGAGTTTGGTTGTTGTTAGTGCCTGCGGATCGGGCGGTGAGTCTGACTCGGGATTTTCGAAAGTTCAGGCAGATTCGGTGATTCGCGATCTAGGCAGTTTCGATTCTGCTAGGTTCAAGAAGGCTAAGACGTATGACGTTGACGAACTGCCTGGGGCTGTTGCTGCGTACATGGGTTACTACAAAACTGCTGGCAGTGAGCCCGTTCAGTACGAACTGAGAATGTACTCAGACCATCCTACGGCTATCGCAAGCGGCGTGACTTACGCTGAAGAGGTGACGGGCGCTGACGCTCTGTTGCGTTCGGTTGATGTGCGATGGAAAGAGGGCACAAAAGATCGTCGTGGAGGCGGTGCTAGTAGGGGCGGACTCACACCTGTGTACGGAGATTTTGCAGTGTTCGGGAATGTCATCATTCTGTGCGAAGGGCGTGATTCGATTCAGTCGCTGGATCGATGTGAAGCGCTGTTGATAGGTGCTGGTATCAGTGCAGCGGAGTAGTTTCAGGTCGCTGTGAGTTGCGGTTAACGTAAAAGGCCTCGGCGTTGTTGCCGAGGCCTCTGTTGATTATTCGGCAAGAGACCGTTGTCACTAACTTATTTGTTGGTGACGGTTACCCCTGTGAGCTTTTCTACGTATCTGAGAATGGCCGAGTGGTCGTTACCACCTTCGCCCCACTCAATTAGTGCTTTGAAGACCTGTTGCAGGTTGGCAGTGACTTGAAGTGACAAGCCCAAATCGATTGCGGTTTTCGCGGCGTTGTTGATGTCTTTGTAGTGAAGCTCTATTCGGAATCCAGGAGCGAAGTTTCGCTCGAACATCATCGGAGCCTTGGCGTTCATTACGTTCGATCCGGCGAGTCCGCCCTTGATTGCGTCGAACACAGTCTCGGGGTTTACTCCGGCCTTGGTTGCGAGAGTCAAAGCTTCAGCGAGGGCGTGGATGTTTGCGCCAACGATGATCTGGTTGGCGAGCTTGGTGGTGTTCCCCGCCCCGCTGCCGCCACAGAGAACTGCTGACTTACCCATGATGCCGAACAACGGCTGTGCTCGCTCGAAGTTGCCGGAATTGCCACCGACCATGATTGCGAGATCGCCAGAGACTGCCATTGGTTCGCCACCAGAGACAGGAGCGTCGATGAACTTCACTCCTTTTTCTTCACATGCGTCGTGGATGCGTTGCGAAACGCCGGGCTCGATTGACGACATGTCGACGATCAGGTCGCCAGCGGAGGCGCCTTCGAGGAGACCAGCTTCTCCGAGAACTACGGCTTCAGAATCGGGTGAGTCTGGAACCATTAGAACGATGATGTCGGATTTCGATGCGACGTCGGCGGAAGATGTGCCCGCTGTTGCGCCAGCAGCGACGAGTTCGTCGACTGATGCTGATGACCGGTTGTAGACGGTTACGTCGTAGCCGGCTGTGGCGAGGTTCTTTGCCATGGGCTTGCCCATGATTCCGAGTCCGACGAATCCGATTCGTTCTGCCATTTCTGAAGTTCCTTTAGGTGCGAGTTAAGGTGCGATGCGGGCCGAAGACGAATTATTCGTCTTCTTTCCAGAAGCGTTCTTCGATGAAGTTGTAGTCGGTTGTCTCCATGCGAACTCCAACGTCTTCGATCATCTGTGGGTGACCACAGGCGTAAACGCAGGTTTCTTTAGGATCGACACCGAGCTTTTCGAGGTAGTCCTCGACCAAAAGGTTGATTCGGCCCTTAGCGCCGGTCCAATTGGCGTTTCGTTCCTCGTTTGGACGTGAAACGGAAGGAAAGAACTTTATGAAATCGTGCTTTGCAGCAAGTTCGTTCAACTCTTCGTCGTAGCCGAATTCGTCCTCGTAGCTTGCACCTTCGAGAACGTGGAATGTGTAGTCATCACGAGCGACACCCTCGGCAGGTTCTGGCCATGCAGGGTCGTTCAGGAACTTTCGAAGCATTGAAATATAAGGAACAACTCCGGTGACAGTGCCAACGAAGATGTGGTGCTTGTACTGTGACTGTAGGACGAAGATTCCCTTGGCTCGTGGGCGAAGGGTCATTTCTGTTCCGACTTTCTGGTGATCCAGAAGTGGGGTTAGGTGACCACCATGCTCGACGGGTACGACCTCAATGAAGAGTTCGATGTTCTCTTCGTCGGGAGACGATGAGATTGAATAGGGACGTTCGATGCCATCGACGCCGATAGTGCAGTACTGACCTGGCTTGAACGTGTAGTCCTGAGCAGGCTTGATCCAGAATTTAATCAGATCTGAGGTAAGTTCTTCACGCTTCACAAGTTCACAAGTTGTAAATCGCCCTTTGATCATTGGGCGGGACGCATCTGCCATCGTTTACTCCGTACATATATCGAATTTAACGAAATTCAGAATACCGTAACCGCAGACTGTTCGAGGGTCTATCTAGGGGTTGATTTGCATGTTGATTAGTGGATTGCCGAATTTTGGTGCATTCTCCCTAAAAGAGTAAAGGTGGTGCGGTGTTAGAATGCGTGTGCAATTTGCGCATGATTAAAATCATCGTAAATTCAACTTAAATTAGGCGTTATTATTTCAGGCAATTTTATACACGATTCACAGAGTCTGAATAGCTATCTGGAGCGATAAAAATGGCAGTGCGAACACCGGGCGTTGCATACAGCATCACGGTTCGATCTGAGTATCCGAATGACCCGGGAATGCTAGGTAAGATTACTTCGGCGATCGGCGACGCTGGTGGCAGCGCAATGGGTGTTGATGTTGTTCAGACGTCGAAAGGTTCGATGGTTCGCGACTTCACCGTGAACACTTCAGGGCACGAGCATGCGATCGAAGTTGTAGACGCGATCAAAGCGGTACCGAGCGTGAAGGTTCGTAGCGTTTCGGACCAGACTTTCTTACTTCACGTCGGTGGCAAAATCGAGATGAGTTCTCGTGTGCCGGTTACTACTCGTGACGATATGTCGAAAGCATACACACCGGGTGTTGGTCGAGTTTGTATGGCAATACACGAGGATCCCGACGCAGTTTGGGCTCTAACGGGTAAGGGCAACACGATTGCTGTTGTTTCCGACGGATCAGCAGTGCTTGGTCTTGGTGACATTGGCGCAGCAGCTTCACTTCCAGTTATGGAAGGCAAGGCGCTGTTGTTCAAGGAGTTTGGCGGAGTCGATGCTTGGCCAGTTGTGCTCGATACGAACGACACCGAAGAAATTATTCGATTTGTGAAAGCTATGGCACCGGGCTTCGGTGGTATCAACCTTGAAGACATAAGCGCTCCTCGCTGTTTCGAGATCGAAGATCGTTTGCGGGCTGAGCTAGATATTCCTGTGTTCCATGACGACCAACACGGTACTGCCGTGGTTGTTCTGGCTGGACTCATCAATTCGTTGAAGATCGTCGACAAGAAGCCTGGCGAACTGAAGGTCGTCGTTGCTGGAGTTGGTGCGGCGGGAACTGCTTGCACAAACATACTTCAGAGCTACGGCGTGACCAACATTATTGGATACGACCGGCAGGGTGCGCTGGATCGAGGTCGAGATTACGGCGATAACACGATGAAGCAGTGGTTTGCCGACAACACAAACCCCGAGAACTTGACTGGTACGCTTGCCGAAGGACTGGTTGATGCCGACATGCTGTTGGGTCTCGCCGGGCCGGGTCTTGTGACCGCCGAGCAGGTTTCGAAGATGACATCGGACGCTATCGTATTTGCACTATCGAACCCAGATCCTGAAATTTGGCCAGAAGAAGTTCCTGACAATGTTCGAGTTATGGCAACGGGTCGAACTGACTACCCTAACCAGGTGAACAATTCGCTCTGCTTCCCAGGATTGTTCCGGGGTGTATTGGACGTTCGTGCTTCGACTATCAATGACGAAATGAAAATCGCTGCTGCGACAGCAATCGCCGGTGTGATTCCTGATTCGCACATATCTGAAGATTTCATCATTCCGAGCGTCTTCGACAAAAACGTCGCCAAGCGAGTGTCTCGTGGCGTCGCCCGGGTGGCACAAGAGACTGGTGTGGCGAGACGTCGACAGCGTCGTGGAGACGAGGTTTACGCAGCTTTCAAGATTCAGAACTAATCGAGGTGAATCGATGAAGGTAGCGATAATCGGTGGCGGGGTTGCAGGCTGTGCGACTGCTTACTATCTTTTAAAAGATGGTCATGAAGTAACACTATTCGAGCGAGATTCATTGGCATCGCACGCCTCTGGATTCGCACTTGGCGGGATTAATCCCGTGATACCGGGTGCTCGAGAGCCGGAGTACAAGGAGTTTTCAGACTACTCTATTGGCTTGCATACCGGGTTGGTTCAGGAGTTGGCCGACGCTGTTAGTGGTGATATTAATTTTGTTCGTAAACCCTCGGTAAAGCTCGTTCGTGATGAAGCTGAAGCCGCGGAGTTGCGCTTGGTTTACGACGCACACGCTGCCGAATTTGGCTATGACATGCGGTGGCTGGGTTTAGGCGAACTTAGTCACATCGATGCACGAATTTCTACCGACGTTATTGGCGGGTTGTACATTGGAGATGCGTTTGAGCTAGATCCTTACAAGCTGACTCTTTCTCTTTGGAAAGCGGCTGAAAGTCGCGGTGCTCAGATGGTGAATCAAGAAGTTTCAGAGATTTCTGTGACTGGAAATCGAGTAACGGGAGTTGTTACCGAAGGCGGCGTGTTTGAAGCAGACGCGGTGGTCGCCGCAGCTGGTCCTTGGAGCGGTGGGCTGCTAGACGCACTTGGAATCGATGTTCCGGTGTCGCCATTGCGCGGACAGATCATTCGACTTGATGCGCCATCGCCTCCAATGAAGCTATCGCTGTGGTGGGATCACGACTACGCAACGACGAAGTCGGACGGGCTGACTTGGATCGGAACTACGGAAGAGGAAGTAGGGTTCGACGATCGAACTACGGCCGAGGGTCGAGATCGCATCATCGCTTCTGCCGTGTCGATACTGCCTTATTTGGAGGATGCCGAGCTTGTACAGCAGACAGCGTGTTTGCGCCCGATGACGCCCGACAAGATGCCAATTATCGACGGGTCAGTTGGTATCGAGGGTTTGGTGGTAACGACCGGTGGTGGTCGGCAGGGAATTGCGCTTGCCCCGGCCATGGGTATCGCCGCCGCCGCTTTGGTTGTTGGGGAAGATTCGCCGGTCGACGTGAGCGGATTCTCGATGAAACGATTCGCGTAGAGCCGAGTTTGTTGGCTGGTTTTTTTTATATTGCTCACCTGAGTTATGGGTTCTTGGATTCGATATTGGAAAGCCGCCATTTTGCGCGGGAAATCTGAATACTCGTATTTGGGTAAATTTTCGTCAGTTGCTTTGAGGCGACTTCAATTTCTTTCTCACTTAGAACCAACATATGGCGCGTCGTTGCCCAGATGACGCTGGCCTCGTGGAACGCTGGATTGGGCTCAAACGCTGAATCGCGGCAGATGGCGTTCGATTTGGATCAGAAGCCAGTGGGCAAGCCGACTGCTGAAGCTGTAGATCTGTTGATTCAAGCAACGTTCGATCAGCATCAGCCGGGGCTTTCGTTACGGCCGGTTCGGGTTTCCGCTCGAATGCGTAGAACGCTCGGTTCGTACATGCCTTCACGCAAGCAGATTGCGATTTCTTCTCGATTGCTGGCGATGGGTGACGAGAACGATATTCGGCAGGTTGTGCTTCACGAGGTTGCCCATGCGATTGTTCATTATCGGTGGGGCGATAAACCGCGTGCACACGGTCGGGAGTTTCGATCTGTCTGCAAGGAGATTGGAGCGAAGCCGCGACGGTTTGTTGATGTGACTACTGGTGAGTGGCAGTCGCAGATTCGTTATTTATCGAAGTGCGGGCATTGCAAGGTGTTGATCGTTCGCAAACGACGAATGCGGTCGGTTAGGTGCATTTGTGGGTTGAAGCTGTATCCGCAATTGTGGAGCGCAGTGGCACCTGCTGAGGGCGATGATGCGGGTGATTGGGTGATGCTTTAACGGGGGTAACGGGGGTAAGGATGATCTTGAGAAGAGTTTTGGCGGCGCTGCACGACCAAATTTTCAGAATTCCCGTGATCAGCACTCCAGTCATCCGGTTGCAGGTCGAAATGTTAAGGCGGTTGCGTTGTGATTAATGTTGGTTGGTGGTAGTTTTAGTAGTTAACAACAGAATATTTGTGGGCCTTTAAATCCAGTCCAGTGAGGCTGGCAAGGGAATCCGCTAAGAACGCCTCTGCTTGCACGATGCTGCACGGTTTTCTTCGCACACATGTCACGCAGAGCGCGACTTCGATCCTTGTCAGCAGGCAAGGATTTTTTTGTGCCTCTTCGCCCTCTATAAGTCCCCTGATTCGGGAGGACCTCTAGGGCTCAGCATGACAATGGAGCGTATGTGACGAACGAGATGGAGAGAGTCCTGCTTACGCAGGACGATATTAGAAGGGCGATGACGAGAATTTCTCACGAAATTCTCGAACAAAATTTGGCTTCCTCCGATCTTGTATTGGTTGGTCTTCAGACCCGTGGCGTTCATATCGCAAAGCGTCTCGCAGATAGCATCAAACGCATCGAAGGCTTTAGGCCCGTTGTTGGCACGCTTGATCCCCGATTGTGGCGTGATGATCCCGAAGTGGCTTCGGGTCAACCTCTTCTTCCTTCCAATATCCCAAATGGCGTGGACGGCAAGCCGGTAGTGATCGTCGATGACGTGCTCTACACGGGTCGCACGATTCGAGCCGCCATGGAAGCACTCCTCGACTTCGGCAGGGCGAGTCGGATTCAGCTGGCGGTACTCGTTGATCGTGGTCACCGTGAATTGCCGATCAGGCCTGATTTCGTCGGTAAAAATATTCCCACTGCTCGTGGCGAGCGCGTGCAGGTTCGGATCACGGAAATTGATAGCGATGATGCCGTTGTACTGGGACGTGAAGGCTAATGACAAACCCAACGACGGCAGTCGGAAATAACCCCACAGGTGAATCTGCTGAGCAAATCGCTAACGGAAGTTCAGGGCAAGTACTTGTAGCACCTCGTCAGCACTTGCTTGATCTGGATGATCTTTCGGCAGGCGAGATCAACGATCTTCTCGATAGTGCTGAAGGCATGCTAGAAATAGCAAGTAGGGACAATCGCAAGACTCCTGCGATTCGTGGCAAAACGATTATCACGATGTTCTTCGAGAACTCAACGCGTACACGCGTTTCGTTTGAGCAGGCAGGCAAGATTCTTGGCGCTGACGTAATCAATGTCACCTCTTCGACGAGCAGTGTGAGCAAGGGCGAATCGCTGCTCAATACGGTGAAAACGTTGCAGGCGATGCAGATCGACGCTCTAGTCGTAAGGCATCCGCACTCGGGTGCGCCTTATTTCATAGCGAACCACACCGACGCCTCGGTCGTGAACGCTGGCGATGGTACGCATGCTCACCCGACTCAGTCGTTGTTGGATCTATTTACTGTTCGAAACCACATTGGTGATATGACAGGTAAGAAGATCGCAATCGTTGGCGATGTGCTCCACAGCAGAGTTGCTCGATCGAACATCTTGGCATTCCAGAAGATGGGAGCCGAGGTGACAGTTTCGTGTCCGAACACGCTGATACCGGACGAATGGTCGCTGGGTTCGACACTTGGCGATGAGACTGGATTCGGTGATCTAAATCTGGCTCGAAACGTTGACGAGGCGGTCGATTCGGCAGACGTCGTTATGGCGCTTCGGATTCAGCAGGAACGACAGGATGGGGGTCACTTGCCTAGTTTGCGAGAGTACTCCGATCGCTGGGGGATCAACGCAAAGCGAATGGCACTGGCGAACGATGGCGCGTTGTTGATGCATCCGGGTCCGATGAACGAGGGTGTTGAGATTTCGAGCGAGGTTGCTCACGGTGCCCAGAGCGTCGTTGAGGAACAGGTGCGCAACGGTGTGGCGGTTCGCATGGCTGTTTTGTACACGCTTTGCGCTCCGGGTAAATCAACACGAATCGGCAACAGCAATTCCAATAGTGGCGGCGAAGCCTAGTTTAGAAGGATTATCCATTTGGCAGCCAGAAAACTGGCAATAACGGGTGGCAGAGTGATTGATCCCGCTCAGGGAATCGATCGGGTCGCTGACGTCCTTATTTCGAACGGCAAGATCGATGAAGTGACTACTGGTTCGACTGGTAGAGCGCCAGACGGCTACGAGCAGATCGACGCATCAGGGAAGATCGTGTCACCGGGGTTTGTCGACCTGCACACTCACTTGCGCGATCCTGGCCAAGAGTGGAAAGAGACGATTGTCACCGGCACTCGTGCCGCTGCGTACGGAGGATTCACGACGATAAGTGCCATGCCGAACACCGACCCTGTTCAAGACTCAGCAGCAGTTGTCGATGATGTAGTGCGGCGTTCAGCGGCCGATGGTCTGATTCGAGTGTTGCCTATCGGTGCGATTTCGATTGGTCAGAAGGGCAAGCACCTTGCTCCGATGGGGGAGCTCGCAGATTCGGGTGTGATCGGTTTCTCCGACGACGGGAACCCGGTTGTTGATGCGAACCTTATGCGGCAGGCGTTGTCGTATTCGGTAGAGCTCGGACTGCCGATCATCAACCACGCCGAGGATAAGAAGATCGGCGCGGGCGGAGTTATGAGCGCTGGCACGGTTGCCACACGACTCGGACTTGCGGGCGTTCCTGCCGAAGCCGAAACGGCGATGGTCGCACGTGATCTGTATCTTGCTGATCTCACGAATGCTCGACTGCACATTCCTCATATTTCAACTGTCGGATCGCTGGCTGCATTGCGATCTGCCAAGGAGAACGGAGTAGATGTCACTGCCGAAGTAACACCGCATCACCTGACTTTGAGCGATGAGTGGGTTTACGGCTTGAAGGGCAAGGTTCCTGTAGCGGTTGGTTCTGAGGCGTACGACACTAATACTAAGGTGAATCCGCCGCTTCGAAGCAGATCTGATGTTGACGCTGTGATCGACGCACTAAGCGAGGGTCTAATCGACATCATTGCTACCGATCACGCGCCGCATGCTCCTACCGACAAGGTCTGCACATATAACGAAGCAGCTCACGGTATCAACGTGCTGGAAACGGCGTTCTCGTCGGTGTTCCAACTTGTAGATACCGGAAAGATTTCGGTAGTTCGATTGATCGAATCGCTAACGGCGGGTCCGGCTGCGATCTTGCATAAAGATCTCGGCTCTTTGAAAAAGGGATTCTATGCCGACGTGGTCGTTATTGACCCCGGTAGAAATTGGATTGTGAATCCTGAACAGTTCGAGTCGAAGAGTGTGAATAGTCCACTTACTGGCGTGGAACTAACGGGCCGTGTCGTGACGACGATTTATCAAGGAGATATCGTGTTCGATCTCAGTGACGTGGTCGCGAGTGCTGGAGCAAAACAATGAGCGATGTTCGCGGAAAAGTTTTTTTAGTTCTTGAAGATGGTTCGGTATTTCCGGGAACCCGTTTAGGCGCGGAAGGCGAGACTACCGGTGAGGTTGTTTTCAACACATCGATGACCGGCTATCAGGAGATGCTGACCGACCCTTCATACGGTGGTCAGATTCTGGTGCCGACTTATCCGATGATCGGAAACTACGGAACGAGCGAGGCTGACGTTGAGTCAACTCGAATACAGGTGAACGGGTTCGTCGTTCGCGACGATTGTGATGAGCCTTCACATCCGCTTTCTGAAGGCACGATTCACGATTATCTGGTTGATAACGGCATCCCGGGAATCTCGGGAGTCGACACTCGGGCGATCACACGCAGGCTCCGTTCGGCTGGTGTGATGATGGGAATTATTACTCCTAACGAAGATGTTGAAGCTGCCCTTGTGACTCTATCGAAAGCGCCTCGATATGGCGAGTTCGACGTTGTTGGAAATGTTTCGACCGACGATATTTACGAATGGACGGGCGACGCTGGTGAGAAATCCCGAGCGTTCTTCGACCTGCGAGGTCGGGCGCGACAGGGTGGCATGGGTATCGATGTTGAGCGCGGTATTGGCCAGCGTGATCTTGGCGACAACTACATGAAGGTTGTGGTTAACGACTACGGCGTGAAGCTGAACATTCTGCGTTCGCTTCGGGCTCGTGGATGTGAAGTGATTGTTGTTCCGGACGATGCTTCTGCAGATGATATTTTGGGTCATAATCCTGACGGTGTGATGCTTTCACCTGGCCCTGGCGACCCAGAGCTTTTGGATCGTTCGGTTGCGACTGCTAAAGGTCTTGCTGGCAAGGTTCCGATGATGGGGATTTGTCTTGGGCACCAGGTTATCGCTCGGGCGTTTGGGGCTTCGACTTTCAAACTTCATTTTGGTCACCGTGGTGGTAACCAGCCGGTGAAGGATCTCGAATCGAGTCGGGTTTATGTGACTGCACAGAATCACGGTTACGCGGTTGATGCAGACGGTTTGCCTGATGGACTCGAAGTTAGCCATATCAACCTGAATGATCAGACGGTTGAGGGTCTTCGTCACAAGGACATGTCGATCATGACCATCCAGTATCACTCTGAGGCGTCACCGGGTCCGCACGATAGCGAGTACCTGTTCGATAGGTTCATTGGACTGATTCGAGCGGGAATGGGTGCGAAGGTTTAGATAGGTTGGGTGCGGCTGGATTTAGACTGAATAGACGTCCCCCTCTCTCCCACCAAAGGAGAGGGTTATTTGTACGTCCAAGTGTTGGTGCCTAGAGGCACACAGGAGATTTGATTGACTAACGGTGCGACGCCAGAGAAATCGGGAATAGACAAGACTCTGAAAAAGGTTCTGGTTATTGGTTCGGGTCCGATTATTATTGGTCAGGCTGCGGAGTTCGACTACGCGGGCACGCAGGCCTGTCGTTCACTTCGTGAAGAAGGTGTCGAGGTCGTTCTCGTGAATTCGAATCCGGCTACGATCATGACCGATGAGGACATGGCCGATAGGATTTACATCGAACCGCTTACCGTTCCCGTGCTCGAACGAATTATCGAGCGTGAACGTCCTGATGGTGTGATCGGAACGATGGGTGGGCAGACTGGTCTAAACCTAGTAGTCGACCTCGAAAAGGCCGGAATTCTCGATAAATACAACGTCAAGACACTTGGTACTACGGTCGCAACTATCGAAATGGCTGAAGACCGAGAGCAGTTTCGTGATTTGCTGGAACGCCTTGGCGAGCCAGTGCTTCCTTCGTTTGCAGTCGAGACCGTTGAAGACGCAGTAGAAGCAGGTCGCAAGATTGGTTATCCGGCAGTTGTTCGTCCTGCCTACACATTGGGTGGGACCGGTGGTGGTATCGCCCAAAATGAAGACGAACTTCGTAAGATCGCCACAGGCGGAATATCCGCTAGTAAGGTTGGTCAGGTTCTTATTGAACAGTCGTTGCTTGGCTGGAAAGAAATCGAGTACGAAGTGATGCGAGACGGTGACGGAAACGTCATCACCATCTGCAACATGGAAAACCTTGACCCGATGGGAGTCCACACCGGCGACTCTATCGTTGTGGCTCCAAGCCAAACGCTCAACGACAAGGACTACCAGCGTTTGCGCACTGCATCGCTGAATATTATTTCTGGGCTCGGCATCAAAGGTGGCTGCAATGTTCAACTTGCTTACCGACCCTCAAACATGGTTGCTGAGGTAGTTGGTGAAGGCGCTGGTTACAATGAGGAAGGCTCGATGTACTACGTCATTGAAGTGAACCCTCGTGTGAGCCGATCTTCAGCATTGGCATCGAAGGCGACGGGTTACCCGATTGCTCGTGTCGCAGCGAAGATCGCCCTCGGCAAGACGCTCGACCAGATTTCTAATGCTGTTACTGAGAAGACAACTGCTGCTTTCGAGCCTGCGCTCGACTACTGCGTCGTAAAGATTCCTCGATGGCCGTTCGATAAGTTCCCGACTGGCGATCGTTCGCTGGGGACTCAAATGAAGGCGACCGGCGAGGTGATGGCGATTGATCGAACGTTTGAGGGGGCTTTGCAGAAGGCTGTACGTTCGCTTGAAAATGGTCGGGGATCGTTGCTTTGGGAAGATCCTGAATGGGGCAATGACGGTCCGCCAGACCTGCTTGCTGACGACGATCGTATTTGGAAACTGACTGCCGCTATTCGTGGCGGTCGTACGGCTGAATCGGTAACGCTGGAGACCGGCGTTGATCCGTGGTTCACAAGTGCGCTTCAACGAATTGTCGGAATGGAACGAAAACTGCTTGCTGAAGAAATTACACCTGATTTGATGTGGCGCGCTAAGCGACTTGGTTTCTCCGACTCTCAGATCGGTACACTTGCCGACTACCTGCCTGAGCAGGTCCGCACCATGCGAAAAGATTGGGGACTGAAGCCTGTATACAAGATGGTCGACACCTGCGCTGGTGAGTTTCAGGCTGTAACGCCTTATTTCTACTCCACGTATGAACAGGAGAACGAAGCTCTTCCAACCAGTCGTGAGACAGCGATAGTTTTGGGAAGTGGTCCGATCCGAATCGGTCAGGGCATCGAGTTCGATTACTGCTCGGTTCATGCTGCTTGGGCACTTCAAAAAGCTGGCGTTGAATCGGTTATGATCAACTCGAATCCTGAGACGGTTTCGACGGACTTTGACACTTCAGATCGTCTCTACTTTGAGCCTCTCGATGAAGAGAGTGTTCGGGACATTATTGAAAATGAAGGTGGGGGAATTGCTGAGAACAACCCAGCTTCGATGGTGCAGTTTGGTGGGCAGACCGCCATCAACCTTTCGCAATTGTTGGGCGTAGCAGATCTACCGGTATTGGGTTCAGCACCCGATGTGATCGACTTGGCTTCGGATCGTGGTCGGTTCGAAGAAGTGACTTCACGACACGGATTGCCACAGCCTCCTGGTGGAATGGCTTCTAACGTTGAGAGCGCACTTAAGGTCGCTAATAACGTTGGTTATCCGGTTTTAGTGCGACCTAGCTACGTGCTGGGTGGTCGAGCAATGGAGATAGTTCAGACTCCAGCTGAAGTAGTTCGATATTTCGAAATGGCGATGAGGGAATTCCCGGGTCAGACGATTCTCATCGATCACTACCTAACCGGACTCGAAGTTGAAGTCGACGCAGTTTGCGACGGCGAAGATGTGCTTATTCCTGGAATCATGCAGCACATCGAGAGGGCGGGAGTTCACTCTGGGGATTCGATGGCTGTTTACCCGGCGCAGTCGCTGACTGAGGCAGAGGTCGAGACGATTGTCGACTACACACGTCAAATCGGGTTGGCGTTGGGTATTGTTGGACTAATGAACATTCAATTCGTAGTCGCAGGTGGCGGTACTTACCGAGGATTCAATAAGAGTGGTGCAAACGGTAAATCTGGTGATCCAGAAATTTACATTATCGAAGTGAACCCACGTTCTTCACGAACTATTCCGTTCATTTCAAAGGTCACTCGAATTCCGATGGTTCGTATTGCTACTGATGTAATGCGCGGCCAGTCCATCAAGGAACAGGGCTATAAAGGTGGACTCGCCAAGAATCAAAACCTAATTGCGGTGAAGGCACCGGTGTTCTCTATGTCGAAGCTTGCAGGTGTGGATACGTACCTTGGTCCAGAAATGAAATCGACTGGTGAAGTTATGGGGATCGACACCACTTTTGAGGGTGCAGTTACGAAAGCGCTTCTTGGTTCGGGACTAAACGTTCCTGCAGGTGGTTCAGTGCTGCTGAGCATTGCTGACCCTGACAAAGCCGATGCGCTGGGTCTTGTTCGTACTCTCGATGAAGCGGGTCATGCGATCTACGCTACAAGCGGAACAGCCGAGATGATCCGTGCTATGGGTATTGATGTTCACGAAGTTGAGAAACGACTCGAAAGTAGTGATGGTCGGACCGTTGTCGACATCATCGAGGATGGAACTGTGAGCGCCGTGGTGAATACGGTGACTGGCGATCGTTCGACAATGCAGGATGGTTTTCACATTCGTCGTTCAGCTTCCATGCAGCGCATTCCGTGCTTTACGTCTATCGACACCGCACGTTGTGCTGTTGAGTCTGAGGGTTCGGTTGCGGGGGTAACTGGTGGTCAGGCTTACAACATCAAGACTCTGGCCGAGTACCTAGATGGCGAATAGGAATTGTTCGTTTCGGCTTGGCTGCGGCTACGCCGAAACTACATAGATTCCTATGGTTTGGCCGATTATTCGGGTGACAATTGTTGGAGTAGGAGGGGTCTAGACCTTGGCGGCGCTAACCGATAGCCATACCCGTGGAACAGTCTTTAGTTCCATCTCTTCCCATATTTGTCCGAGACCTTTTTGCAGCGCTTCACGTCCGATATCTAATGGGACGCCGGGCATAACGCCTTCGATCCAGTCGGAGAATCCGGAGATGTGGTGCCATCCTTCGTGCGGAACTTCGACTCGATTGAAGTCGTTGACCAGCACTTTGAATCCGGCGTTCTCAACTAAGTCGATATAGTCCTGAGCTTTAAGTTGAACTCGAGATTCAACTTTCTGCGACTTATCGGCAGATAGGCCATGTTCGCGTTTTAGAATGCGGAGCGATCGCATCATCCACTTACGGAAGAACAGCAGGCTGTCGTCTGGGTGCGAACCTTCGTAGAACGAAGTGTTGAAGGCGAAGATTCCGTTGGTCTGAAGCTTATCTTTGATCTGGTTGATCAGAACCGTCTTTTCCGGAACGTAGTGAATCGAGTTGCAGTAAACAACTGCGTCTACCTTGTCTTTAACCGCCCCAGTGAGATTTTGCACCTCAGAGTGGACATACTTGATGGCAACATCCTTACGCTCACCAATTTCTTCCGTAGCTGCTTTAAGCGCAGTTGTGGAGTGGTCGACAGCGTAAATTACCGTGTCCTTAGCTGACTGAAGCCGTTCTAAGATAAGTTTGGTAATTCCACCGGTACCACACCCTAGGTCAACGATTTTTCGTTGCTTGCCAACTTCGGCAAGATCGAGCAAACGTTCGTTTACCTTGGTGTAAAAAGGTAGGTTGGAGAAGCTTGTGAAGTTGTATTCTTCGCTAGCTGAGACCAAATTGATGCCTCATGATCCGCTGCATTGGCAGCGCTTGTTCAGATTCGATCCCAGTTATGATCACTGTGGATCAGCCACGCCTCTCAGCAGCGACCGATCAATTCTATCAGAGCTTACCGATTTCAATAAGGAAATTTCGCTGTTGTTACGCCGTCATTCAGTTCAATCCGTACTCGCTTTAATGTTCTTGGCGCTTGCCACATCTTGCGGTGGGAACTCGGTCGATAATGTGCCGCTGATATTCGCGGCGGCTTCACTTTCAGATGTGCTTACTGAATCGGCTGATATATACGAGCGAGAAACCGGGAGACGGGTTGAGTTAAGTTTTGGCGGATCTCTGACGCTGGCGAATCAAATCGCTAAGTTAGGTGCGCCAGCTGACGGGGTTTTCTTTGTAGGCGAAGAACCTAAGACGATTTTAGACGAGTTGTTGAACCCGGTTGCCAATGGCAGCATTGGATTGGTGAATACGCTGCTTGTGATCGCTTCCAAAGATGCCGAACATGTCGGTACATTGGATGATCTGGCTGCGTCCGATGCTCGAGTTGCTATCGCCGATCCGTTATTGGCTCCTGCGGGTCAGTTTGCCAAACAGGCGCTTGAATACGCCGGTGTTTGGGAAGAGATCGAGAGCAATTTGATATTTGCCGTGGATGTGCGGGCTGCGTTAGCTGCTGTGGAATCGGGTAATTCCGACTACGGAATCGTCTATCGTACAGATGCTTTCGGATCGGATTCGATTTCGATCATGAGCGAGATATATGAAGGCTATTCGCCTATTGTTTACGTTGGCCGATCATTGAAGCTGGCTGAAAATTCGGTTTTTGCGATCGAATTCTATGAATTCCTTTCTAAATCGGTTGAGGTTCGTGATGTCTTCGAGTCCGCTGGATTTACAATCGGATTCGCCGGATCGTCCGGTACTTAGAATATTGTCCATTACCTATCTATAGCCATGAACTCTGATATTTCCATAGTTGCACTATCATTGCAGATCGCACTTGTTGCGACTGCTGTGACGTTGCCTGTTGGCATGTTTGTGGCGTGGCTGCTGGTTCGGAAGCAGTTCCGTGGCAAATTCGTTCTCGATGTGTTCGTTTCATTGCCATTGGCGCTTCCGCCGGTAGTGGTTGGGTATGCGCTGTTGTGGCTTGTGGGAACAAACGGCTGGATAGGGCGATTGAGCGAGTCGTTGTTCGGGTCGACCTTGGCGTTCACGTGGATCGGGGCGGCTTTGGCGGCGGCTATTGTGTCGTTGCCGCTGGTTGTTCGTTCGTTTGCAGCGGCGCTCGCAGGTGTTGATCCTCGGCTGGAAGTTGCAGCGCGGGGGCTTGGTGCGGGATCGATTCGTACGTTCCTGACGGTCACACTCCCTCTTGCTTATCGAGGCGTAATCGCTGGTGTGCTTCTCGGGTTTGTTAGGGCGTTATCTGAATTTGGAGCAACAATTATCGTTGCGGGAAACATTCCGGGGCGCACGCAGACGCTTCCATCGGCAATATTCACGCGTATCTCGTCAGGGAGTACTGACGATGCTTGGCGGCTGGCGCTGGTATCGGTTGTTCTGGGCGTAATTGCGTTGGCTATTCACAACTGGTTGCTGAAGCGAACAGCGAACGGAATATATAACTCGAACGGTGGGGCTCGATGATTTCGTTCGATCTCCATCTGAATCGTCCGGATTTTTCGCTGAGTGCAAAAGGCGAATTCGATGATGGAATCACGGCGGTGTTCGGTCCTTCGGGAGCTGGGAAATCTAGCCTTCTGAACTGCATTGCAGGTTCGATCAAGCCAAGCGATGGTTGGATTACGTTAGACGGAACTACTTTGTATTCCGGATCCGACGAGGTTTGGGTATCACCTGAAAAACGTCGAATTGGCACTGTGTATCAAGATGGAACGCTGTTTCCTCACTTGAGTGTTCGAAAGAATATTGAATTCGGATGGAAGCTGTTGCCGGAAAGCCAGCGACGACTTGATCCACTTGAGATCGTGGATTTGCTTGGCCTGACGCATCTTATTGATCGTGCCCCAAACGAACTTTCTGGCGGTGAACGTCAGAGGGTCGCTATCGCACGAGCACTGGCTACATCGCCAGCGTTGCTGCTTCTCGACGAGCCTTTGGCATCGCTCGATGCTGCACGGCGCGGCTCAATATTGAATTATTTGAAGCGAGTCCACGCCGAATTTAGTATGCCAATGATCTATGTGTCGCATTCGATTTCAGAGGTCGTTTCGATAGCGTCGTCGGCGATGTTGTTGAGAGACGGTGAGGTTGAAGGATTCGATAGACCATCGACTTTGTTGCTTGGGGATACATCTCCGGGCGACGAAATCAATAGCTTCGACAATATTCTCGATGGTATTATCGGTGACTCTACGGATGACCTGACGACTGTCCGGGTTGGGGAAGTAGATATCTCAACTCGGCACCAAAATAAGAACCCTGGCGACAGAGTTGTCGTTTCACTTGGGGCTAATCAGATAATTTTGGCGGCTGACGAGCCAACAAATATTTCGGCCCGGAATATCCTTAAAGGAAGCGTTTTGGAAATCTGGTCGAACACTGGCAAAGTGTTTACTGAAGTAGACATCGGCGAAAAATTTATCGTTGAACTAACAGAAAACGCACTTAATGACCTTGGTATAGCAGTTGGTCAGAACGTATTTTTAGTATTCAAATCAAGTAGCGTCGATGTTTACGGCGCTTGAGAATCCGAATCGCACTCATATGAAACGCCCCTTAACGCTCGCAATGGTTGTCGGCATTCTTGCAATAGCACTAGCCGCATGCTCGTCTGAGCCCGAACCAACCGCAACTCCTCGTCCGACTGCTACTTCCGCTGTGGGGAATCCGACGGTTGTCGGCCCGCCGGTTATACCTTCGGGTGCTGAGGTTGATCGCAAGACGGCGATGTTGCTGGGCCTCGACTTGCATCGCCAGCTCTGGGCAACTCGTCCCTCAAACAATTATAAGTTTGGGTTTCAGTGGAACGTCGGCGACCTTGCATATGAGAGAGCAAACGTAGAGGTAAGGGTTCTCAAGAACGAACTTGAGGCGGTTTTGTGGGCCGACAATGCTGTCAGAGTCGATGGGACTGAGCCGGCAGGGTTTGAAGTGCCTGCTGAGCCTGATCACGACGATTATTACACCATTGACGGTTTGTTCGCCGTTATCCTGGAAGCTATAGAGAGCGATCCCGCGCGGGTATCCCTCGGATTCGATTCGATATTCGGATTTCCGACTTCAGTTGTGATCGAATTCCCGGCGAGCAGCGAGCATAAGGACGTTTCGTTTTTTGCGGCACAGCTCGTTGCGATTCCGGGTCCGCCTAAATAATGTGGCTTAGCCTAGGTTGGTTTTTTTCCAGTAGGGTAGAGGTGTAGTAGTACTCAGCTTTCGCAGAGCGGATTGTTTTTGACGCAGACACTAGCGGCTTGGTCATAGAGTTGGGCGTGGAAATCGCCCCGCAAATCAACGACGGACTCAAGCTTCGAATCGAAGAGTCGTTGGTAATCGGCGTACTTATTGCCATCGACCTTCCAGCCAAGTAGATCGACTAGTCGATGCGTATAGGTGTCCATCACGAAACTTGGTTTTTGTCTGCCTATAGAATTTTGTCGTCGGCAGTCTCCTCGCCAACCCCGTAGATGTTTAGTAGGCGCTTTTGCAATTTGGGAAGTTCTAGTGCGAATAGGTTAGCGCCGTCACCATCGAATTCTTCAACGAGTGTTCGAGCGAATGCTTTTAGTTTTTTCATCTTGGTGTTTTTCATGCACAGCGCTGTAGCCCTAAATTCCGGCTGAGTGCAGATTCGCCAAAGCTCTTTGAGGGTTACTCCAATTGGTTTTGAACAAGAATTGCTCCTGAAGAAATCTCAAATACGGCGTCAGTTCCTGAGTTGTATTCGACCGGCGACCAGTTTCGATGCCCGATATTCTCAAGCAGACGTTTGCAGACTTCTAGGAGAAGTTCGGCACAGTATGTTGTTGGCATTGGAAGGAGAAGAGATGATTCGTTTTTCACCACGTACACAAAGAGTTGGTGACCAGTGTTGTACGCCGCTGCTGTGATTAGAAAGACACTGAAGTCAATTCAACATGACAATGAAATGGATCGTCGATGCTTGCATTAATTGTGAGATAATCGCTATTCAGTAATCGCGTTAACTGACCTGACAGGAGCCACCATTGGAGACGATGTTCGAGAGACTGGATGCAGCAGCAGCCAAGATGGAGAGTTTCGTTTGTGTGGGCCTTGATCCCACTCCAGCACGCGTTCCTATCGACGATATAGTGGCTTTCAACTGCGCCATCGTCGATGCCACTAAAGATGTGGTCTCAGCCTTCAAGCCTCAGTTTGCCTACTACGAGGCGATGGGGATAAACGGCTTCCGGATTCTTGAAAAAACGATTCAGTACATTAGAGACGTTGCGCCCGATCACGTGATTATTGGCGACGGCAAGCGTGGTGATATTTCGACTACCGCAACTGCGTATGCGACTGCCATGTTCGAAACTTGGGATGTGGATATTGCGACGATCTACGCCTACCAAGGAAGCGATTCGATTGAGCCGTTCCTGCAGTATCCGGGCAGGGGCGTTTACATTGTTTGCCGAACATCCAACCCTAGTTCTAGAGATATTCAGGACCTTGTTGTAGATGGTTCGGATCAGAAAGATCAAGTATTCGATCGAGTAGCTGATATGGCAGATCGATACGCTGGTTCAGAGAATGTTGGGCTGGTAGTTGGTGCGACATACCCTGACGATTTGCGTGCGCTGCGGTCTAAGCACGCTGCGCCTCACTTCCTTATACCGGGGGTTGGTGCACAGGGCGGTGTGGCAGAAGAAACGGCGCGTGCTGGTGCGAACGAACAAGGCAGAGGATTCATTGTGAACTCGTCGCGTGGGATTATTTACGCATCGAACAATCCTGAAGATTTCGATATCGCTGCTCGGATAGAAGCCGAAAAGTTGAAGATTCAGCTCAACGACGCACTAAAGCCGAATGGCTTTTTCACTGCTGAAACAGTGACAGTAGAGTAGCTCGCATTATTTAGCGTTGGATTGTTTGTATGCCAGTAACTCCTTTTACAGTTGGCGACCGTATAACTCTTAAGAAGAAGCACCCTTGTGGTGGTTTCGAGTGGGAGGTTTACCGTATTGGTGCCGATATTGGGATGAAGTGTTTGACGTGTGAACGTCGGATGATGCTGACTCGTCGGGATGCCGAGAGAAGAACGGTAGCCAGGGTTGAAGCAGGTAGCAATGTTGGCGACGATTCGGAATCGCAATCGGCGCCCGTTGCCGAATAACTATCGGCACCAGTGACGTTTCAATTGCCGTGTTAGCTTGTACTCGGTGTAACCTTGTTCTCACTTCAGATTGGCAATCTGATGCTGACGCTGAACGCAGGCGTATCGTATTGGCACAATGTCAACGACGAACAATAGGATGGAGGCTGACACAATGATGGAGCTGGTAATCGACAGTATTCGGGTTAGTTTGTTGAACCACCAACGCGTCGTTATTCTGAAGCAGACGGAAATCGATCGATACCTTCCGATTTGGATCGGGCCACCTGAGGCGGATGCAATCGCTGTTCGATTACAAGAAGTATCTGTCCCGCGTCCTTTAACGCATGATTTGTTGCACAACTCAATTAAGGACCTTGGCGGTGTGATCGACCACATCGTGGTTTCGAGTATGGAGAACGATACCTATTACGCCACGGTCGTAGTTCAGCAGGGCGATAAGACGGTTGATATTGACGCTCGACCTTCCGATGCCCTAGCACTTGCCGTTCGGGCAGGTGTTCAGATATTTGCGGCGCCTGAAGTAATGGACAAGTGTGGAGTGCGCCTAGACAAGGAGAGTGGTCTTGCTACTGTTGGTGAAGACGCCGCGGGCTCCGCTTCTCCTGCTGCTCGTAAGGTAGGTGGACCTGTTGGAGCCGAAGAAGCAGAAAAGCTATCGGCCTTTGCTGACTTCATCGAATCGCTTGATCTAGGGGATATGGATACGCCAAGCGGTGATATTGACGGTCCCGTCGGTGGCAAACCGGGTGGCGATGAGCCTGTCGCGGGTGGCTAATCGGGCTGGACAAGCTGATGCGGTTAGTAAAAATCGAACCTGTATTTCACAAGGTCTTTTTATTTAATATGCCTATTAAGTGGTGTT
>JAPKFF010000115.1:0-5662 GCA_028821715.1 Dehalococcoidia bacterium | reverse complement strand
GCGAACGTGAATATGACCAGAACAAGCAATGCGAATCCGGCTACTGCAACGACTACGTCTTTGTTGCGAATTTCCAGAAGTAGGTCTTTACGACCGATCGCCCAAATGATCGAGAGGGAGCCCATTAATAGCCGCCTTCGTCAGATTCATCTGGCGATGAATAAGCGGCGATAATTTCGGCCTTGTCCTGCGCCGGATTGGTCGATGTAAGGCCTACGGTTCCGTTATTCAGCACGACTGCGCGATCGGCAATTTCAAGAGCATGTTCGACTATATGGGTGGTCATGATGACCGTGCGACCCTGCGAACGATATTCGTCGATTATCCGATCGAGTCGGGCGACGGATCTACTGTCGAGACCTGATTCCGGTTCGTCTAGAAGCAGTAGTTGGGGTGCGTGCATTAGGGCTCGTGCCAGCGCCACTCGTTTTTGAAAACCGTGTGACAGTGTTCGTACTCGATGATCGAGCCGAGGTTCTATGCCTACCTTGGCGATGATTGTCGCTATGAGATCTTCGACGTTTTTGAGTCGGTACAAGTCGGCGAAAAACATCAAGTTTTCTCGCACTGACATGTCTCCGTAGAGCATTGGAGAGTGGAGTATAGATCCGGTGAGAGATCTAACGGTTGGTCCGTGTTTAGCGATGTCGTTGCCAAGCATAGAAATATCGCCTGAATCGACCTTAGTGAGCATCGCTAGGATGCGAAGAAACGTCGATTTACCAGCGCCATTGGTACCGAGCAGAACAGTAACTTCGCCTGTGGGTAGTTCAAGGTTTAGCCCGCGTAGAACAGCCGTTTCGCCGAAGTTCTTAACTACGGCTTCGGCTTTGACGGCTAGTTTTGTCGCTTGGCTAACCACTAATCGGTGTTTCGTTAACTCTTGACTGTGAATCGATTTTTGAAGATGGTAGGCTCCATCGATGCGGAAGCGGCGAGTTTACCGAGCATCTCTTCATCGTCGAGATCGTATTGTTCGATTCGAGTCATGTATCGACGTGCCACATCGTAGTAGAGATTGTCGGTGTCGACCATTCGGACGATGGTCTTGCCAGTGTTTGCATCTCGCATGTCTTCGAACGGCACAGGTTGAAGTCGGTTGTCGACAGTGCAGATCATTGCTCCCTGAGCCGTTCCTTTGTTTTCTTCTGGGTCTGAAAGAAGGAACCGCACCGCACCGTGACCCAGCGTTCGAGTGTAGTCAATATCGAACGGTATAGGTGGTGCAGATCGCAGTTCGTACCCAAGTGTCAGATCGACAATGCTCATCGCTTCGCCGCGCTCGTAGAATCGACGTTCAACTTCCGCTCTCAGGATGCGTGCGAATGGCAGATCAGCGAGTCGAATATTTCCATATTCATCACGAGGAATTTCGACACCGGATATGTTTAGAAGATCTTTAATGTTGAGCTTGCTGGCGACACCTTCGGCGATGATTGCAATTCCGTCGGGCCGGTCCAGAGTACGACGCTTCAGAATTGCGCCTTCTAAGACATCACAAACTTCGGAAAGGCTAACGGTTTCACCAGGGAATTCTTCTGGGATGAGAGTGACGGTTGAAGCCGCCGACTTGCCAATTCCGAGTGCCAGGTGGCCTGCATGGCGGCCCATTGCGATGATGAAATACCATCGGTTCGTGGTTCGTGAGTCTTCTTTGAGGTTCATCACGATTCCTGAACCAACGTGGCGTGCGGTTTCATAACCGAAAGTTGGCATGCCGCCCGGCAGTGGGAGATCGTTGTCGATGGTTTTGGGAACGTGAGCTACGCGAATCGAGCCGTTGGCGGATCGTGCAATTTCAGACGCACCGAATGAAGTGTCATCACCACCGATTGTGATCAGGTTGTTGATGTTGAGCCTCTTAAGAGTGGCTACACATGTTTCGAGATCTTCAGCCCGCTTGGTTGGGTTCGTGCGTGAAGTGTGAAGAATCGAGCCACCGCGGGTGTGGATCGTGGCGACGTCTTTGATATCGAGATTCACAGTTTGCGAAGTGTCGCCTTTTACAAGATATTCGTAACCGTTCTTAATCCCGACGGCTTCGTATCCGGAATGAACCGCTTCTATGGCTGCGGCAGAAATGACGCTATTGATGCCTGGCGCAGGACCACCACCAACTAAAATTCCGATTCGCCTGTTCTCGTTCGCCATTCGATGCTCTCCCGGTCGTTATCAGTAGATCGACCGAATTATGTGCCGTTTCAATATTTGTATGCGTCCAAGAATATGCGAAGCGTACCGAAAGTGCGTGGGATTGGAGTAAAACGATTATGGAATATTCATGTTTCGGAATAGATTCACTCCAAAAATGTTCAACGACTTCGATATTACACGCGGCTAGTTTATCGAGAAATGATCGTGGGCAATGCAATGAAAGGGTTGGCGTAAGTTCCGGCGTAACGATCTTTTCATTGCTTGTGTGGGTGACCTACGAGTTTTGGGTGGACTGAGTGTTGCGGGTTGAAGCGACGGCCTTTGGCGAGGGTTTCGATCGGTAGAAGTAACTGGTTTCCAGCACGTTCATTGCCATCGGCTTCGATGGCGAGATGTGCGACTCCCCACCAGACGTGAACGTGAGGATCAACCAAGCCGGGAGTAACGACTAATCCCTCGGCTTCGATCACGTCGTGCGTATCGGCATCGGAAATATAGGCTTCAATAGCCGCTATTTTTCCGCCTGCGACAGCAATGTCTTTCTTCGCGTGGACGCCCTGTTCGGGGTCGACAACTGTGCCGTTTTTAATGACGAGATCGTAGTTCGGCAGCGCTCTTTCGGTCTGGTTTTGTTAAGCGGGTGCCTTTCGTTTGTTCATTCTAATGGCTCCGATATTCGGAGATACTAACTTCACTGCGGCAACTTGTGAGTGGTTTGGCAGTTGGGTCGCTTATTTAATGCTGGCTAACAGAGGTTGTGAGAGACTCATTAGTAGATATGAAACAACGACTTCACAAAATACTCGCCGCCGCAGGAATCGCTTCGCTTCGAAAATCGGAGCAGCTGATTTCTGAAGGCCGCATCACTATAAACGGCGAGACCGCTCATATCGGTGATTTTGCCGATATTGAAACCGACGATATTGTTGCTGATGGCAACCAGGTTTCGGTTGAAACAAAGCGCTATCTAATGCTGAACAAACCAACCGGTTATGTGACAACGGTTACTGATCCGCACGATCGACCTACGGTTATGGATTTGGTTGATGTTCGCGAACGGATTTACCCGATAGGTCGTTTGGATGTTGATACCGAAGGTTTGCTGTTGCTGACCAACGACGGGAACTTCTCACAGAAGATGGCTCACCCGAGTTTTGAAATTGAAAAAACGTATTTGGCAGAGCTTTCGGTTCCACTTACGGATGAGGGCGAAACGCTACTTTCCCGTGGCATCATGCTCGAAGACGGACCAACTTCTCCTGCGAAGATCAAGATCGTTTCGAATCGTCGACGCAAGGTCGAGATAACTATTCATGAAGGTCGTAACAGGATCGTCCGGCGTATGTTCGATTCTATTGAAGCACCGGTTACTCGTCTCCGACGGGTAGGTTTTGGTACTGTCAGTTTGGAAGATTTGCCGAAGCGTGGCGTGCGAGAACTTAGCCGTAAAGAGGTCGAGTCATTATTGGACTTAGCGGTGGAGTCGAAAAAACTCTCAAACCCACCGATCCCTTGGAAGAAGCCTGAAGTCGAAACACGTAACGACCGACGACTTGCATTTATCGCAAATCGTCCCGCAAGATCAGAAGGTTCGGGCGAGCGACAAGTAACGTTCGATTCTGGGGATTCGCCAAGAACTAGGTCCAAGTCGAAACGACGTCAGGGTGCACGGCGCGGTGGTAGTTCTAATGGACGCGGTCGCTCAGTTGGTTCCGGCGGCAGAAGTTCCGCTTCACGTTCTGGTCGACGATAACGACCGCTACTCAGAAAATCTGGAATAGATTTCAATCGCTTAGTTTGCGCATTACTCTGCCCGGTAATTCGCCGTTTGGCTTGCCGTTTTCTAGGGCTGGCTTTCCGTTTACTAAGATGTAGTCCATTCCAGACGAATAGACGTGCGGGTTTACAAAATCGTTGTGCTGCTTGACTTTCGCTGGGTCGAAAATCAAGACGTCAGCAATTTGACCCGGAGCTAATCGTCCACGTCTCGATAGATTTAGGCGTGAAGCGGGCAGGGCGGTCATTTTGAAGACAGCTTCTTCTAGAGTGAGTAGGCCCCGCTGCTCAACAAACTGTTCAATGATTATCGAATTCGTTGCGTAGCTGCGAGGGTGAGGTTTACCCGACGAAAGTGGTCCTTCGTCTCGTAACGACGAACCATCAGACGCAATCGACATTAGTGGCCACTTTGTGATCGAATCGATGTCTTGTAGCTCCATCGAATGCAATACGTACGAGCCCTCGGACTGTTCGTATAGACGTAGTGCAGCTTCTTCTGGCTCGCAGCCCCATTCATCGGCGATGTCTTGTAGGCTACGGCCTTCGAGAGATTGATCCGGTGGGAAGCTAGCGATGACACAGCCTTCTGCCGAGTGGTTCCGGTTGATGTAGTAAGTGACGTCTGATCGCACCTGCGCTCGCGTGTCGGCGTCGGAGAGCCGGTCGAGAGTCTTTTGTCGTCCGCCTTCCAGCGCCCAACGTGCGAACATTGCGCCCGAGAAACCGGTCGACGACCATTCGTACGGATATTGATCGCCAGCAACGTCGATACCTTCTGATCTTGCTCGTTCCATGCCTTCGATCAACTCGTAGCCACGACCCCAGAATTTAGGCCCGACGGCTTTGACGTGCGAAATTTGAATGCGGGCGCCAGTGCGTCGACCGACTTCGATGGCTTCAGCGTGAGCCGGGAAGAGTCCGCTTAGGTCATCGGCTTCAGAGCGGATGTGAGATGAATAGAGCTTGCCACGATCGGCAGCCGGTTGGGTGACTGCAATGATTTCATCGGCGAGAGAGTACGAGCCGGGTCCGTACCATAGCCCGGTCGACATACCGAGTGCTCCAGCGTCGAGAGATTCAGCGAATAGAGCTGTCATTCGCTCGAGTTCGTTGGGCGTTGGCATGCGGGCTTCCATGCCCATAACCGCGCCTCGAACCGTACCGTGTCCGACTTGTGCGGCGATATTTATTGTCGAGCCAGTCCGTTCGAGGGCGGTCAGGTAGCCGTCCATAGTCGACCAGTCCGGTTGGAAGTCGGGATCATACTTGTCGGTTCGGTCTTTGAAACCGAGGATGGTGTTTTCGTTTAATGGAGCGCAGTAACTCATGCCGCAATTTCCCATCAGCTCGAAAGTAACGCCTTGAGTGAGTTTTGAATCGGCATGAGGGTCGATAAGGAACGAATTGTCGGAGTGGGTGTGGAGATCGATAAAGCCGGGAGTGACCATTTTTCCGGTGGCATCGATTTCTCTTGCTGCTTCACCGGTTATCTCACCAACCGATACGACGGTATCTCCTTTGATTGCGACGTCGGCTTTGAATCGTGTTGAGCCTGTACCGTCGACTACCGTTCCGTTCCTGATGATGAGATCGAACAATTTTGTTCTCCTGCGACTGATGAAAGCTCAGTTTGTGTTGATCCGACCGCTTAATTCATAGATTATGGCGGCTGGATTGTTCGAATGGGCATGAGCATACCGCGGATACGGGAGTAATATGTTTCGGCTCA